>NZ_JXIS01000045.1:0-165554 GCF_000836715.1 Bacillus sp. L_1B0_5
GACCTCGTGTTAATAAACTACCTACTTCGCCAAGTTTTACATCGTTGTCATTTTCATCAACAACTCGTACTTCATCGAGTGCAGACATTGGTCTACCTTGTGTATAAATAATAATTTCTTCCGGATCGTCTAATCTTGTATAGTTCACTAATCCTTCCGCCATACCGAATACTTGCTGTAACGTACATCCAAATGTAGGACGTATACGTTTTGCAACCTCAGCGCTAAACTTAGCACCACCTACTTGAATAACCTCTAGGCTTGATAAATCGGCATTACGAGAAGATGCAGCATCAAGCCAAATCATTGCTAATGGCGGAACGAGCGCTGTAATTGTAACCTTTTCTTTTTCGATGAGAGCAAATGCCTCATCTGGACTACCACCAGTTGCCAATACCACTTTTCCACCCGCATAGAAAGTTCCAAATGTCCCTGGAGAACTCATTGGGTAATTGTGTGCTACTGGAAGAACTGCCATATAGACGCTTTCTGCATTCAAATTACAAATTTCAGCGCTTACACGTAAACTATAAATATAGTCATCATGTGTTCTAGGAATTAATTTAGAAAGACCTGTTGTCCCTCCTGATAATTGGAGAAATGCAACATCACTTGGCTGAACTTCTGGTAATGAGACGGGATCCATATACAGATCATTTATGTTCACAAACTCTTCTTCTTCCCCCACTACAATTACACGTTGTAAAGTTGGCACTTTCTCTTTCACTTCTCTTGCTAGTTTTCGATAATCAAAACCGAGAGCCTTATCTGAAATAACGTAAGCGTTCGCCTCGCCAAACTCACAAAAATAACTAATTTCACTACTTCGATGTGAAGGTAGTGCAAAGACAGGAAGCGCTCCAATTCGAAATAGTGCAAAACATATTTCGAAAAACTCGATAATGTTAGGTAACTGGATTACAACTCTGTCCTCTTTCTTTATTCCTAAACTCAGTAAACCTGCTGCTAAACAATCTACCTTTTTATCAAGTTCACTATACGTTATATGCGTCTTACCGCTTACAACCGCGATTTGATCTCCGTATTTCTCAGCCCGCTCTCTTAACACTCCTCCAAATGTTTCACCAAGCCAACACCCTTCTTCTCGATAACGATCTGCAAATTCTTTTGGCCATTCCGTATAACCTACTAGCATTCTTTCTTCCCCCTATTTTTCATTAAGTGAACTATCTCTTAACCCTAAAGCTTTTAACATTGTTTGGAACTTAGCCGATGTTTCTGCTAACTCATCTTCTGGTTTTGACTCAGCAACAACTCCAGCTCCTGCATATAAACGAAGTGTATTTTCTTGTACTTCAGCACAACGAATTGTAACAATCCATTCTCCATCTCCATTTAAATCGCTCCATCCTAGCATTCCTGTAAAGAACTCGCGGTCAAATGGCTCAATATGCTGTATAGCCTCTCTTGCTTTTTCCATCGGAGTTCCGCAAACTGCTGGCGTAGGATGAAGGGCAATTGCTAATTGTAAAGAAGAAGTATTTGGATCCTTAAGTTCACCTTTCACTTCTGTAGACAAATGCCACATCGCTTCACTATGAATAACTGATGGCTTTTCTGGAACATGTAATGTATGACAATACGGACGAAGTGCAGCGGCAACCGCTTCAACTACTACCGCATGTTCATGTAAATCTTTTGGAGAAGAAAGTAATTCCTCTGCTCTTCTTTTATCTTCTACTGGGTCCTCACTACGTGGCCTTGAACCAGCTAACGGATTAGTAATAACTTGCATACCATTACGTGAAACAAGCAATTCAGGACTTGCTCCAATTAGCGTCTTACTGTTCTCTTTTTCATCTTTCGGTAAATTCACAGCAAATGTATATCCATGCTTATTATGTTCTGCTAATTCTCGCAGAAGTTTTTGCTTATCAATCTTTTCGGAAGATTTAACATCTAACGATCTAGATAGAACGATTTTCTTTAAATCACCGTCCTGTATTTTTTTAATTCCTTGCTTCACACCATTCATATAAACTTCAGGGTCTGGTACTGGCGTCATTTCAAATGTTACGTTCTCATTTGTTTCAAGCTGATTTGTTGTATCCAATTGTAAACGCTCAGAAATTCTACTATATTCTGGTACCATAAGTTGAACTTCTTTTCTACGATCAAATGGCAAAGCACCCACAACGATAGGATTTGGATTTCCAGCTTGTTTCGCATTACTTAATGTCGCTTGCACAAGCTCTGGGAAATTTTCAATTTCACGATGCTTTACTGTAGTAAACTCTCCTTCTGCTAATATAGTTCGAGTTGGTGAAGCGAAAAAGAATGAAGATTCAGTCTTATAATCTTCTAAAAGTTTTTCTGACAATTCCTTTACAGCTATATGTTCATTCATAATATAATAACCTCCTGAATTTTTATTAAACTCCTAACGTAGCACCGCCATCGACACATAAATTGTGCATTGTAATATGACTTGCTCTATCTGAGGCTAAAAATAACACTGCTTCAGCAACTTCTGAAGGTTGTGCAATTTTTTGTAATGGAATTCCGAGTCTATATGTATTTTGAGAACCAGCAATTATATTTTTAGCTCCATTCTCATCAGCCCATAGTAATCTTTGCATCTCAGTTTCAGTAGAACCTGGAGAAACTAAGTTGCAGCGTATATTGTATGCCGCAAGCTCTAGTCCTAAACATTTCATAAACATCGTCGTTGCAGCCTTTGACGCAGCATACGCAGCCATCTCCATTCTCGGCGTATTTGCCGCATTTGAACCGACTGTAACAATTGCCCCTGATTTTCTTAACATCATATTTTTACTTACCGTTCGGGACATATTGAAAACCCCTGTAGTATTTACAGAGAATGTTTTATTCCAATCTTCATCACTTAACGAATGAATTGGTCCCATACGCAAAATCCCTGCAACGTTTACTAAAATATCTATTGGCGCTATTTCATTTGCAATATGATTTACCATGTCTTCAACAGCAGCGCTATCACTCACATCTAAACGAAACGTTTTCATACGTGTATTATTTAATTCATTTTGATTTAAGAGTACATTTAACCCCTCTTCATTTTGATCAACCGCAATAACTGTGGCTCCTCTTTCTAAAAACATTTTGGCAACAACACTGCCTATGCCTTGTGCTGCACCTGTTACTAAAACTGTTTTCCCATCAAATTCCCCTAAGTTCATTTTCTCTATCCTTTCACATAAACATTAATTTCATTAAGTAACACCAACGATATTGATTTTCATTATCAGTTGTGTTGTAAAAAATAATACACTTACTAAACTAATTGGTCAAGTGCGCATTACTTTAAAATCCATTTTATTGATAATGTTTTTCATTTACTATCTTACACCGAAATGATAATGTTTCTCAATAAACTTGTCAATCTTTTTTTATTTTTCAGACAAAGTATTTTAATGCTTCTTAATAAAATCATATGTAAACGTATTAAATGTACTTATATTATAAATAAAATTCCAAATCCTCTTTTTAAAATTGAAGAAGACAAACTAGAGATACGTTCATTTACAATGCTTTATGAAAAACTCAAGTATATATTTTCTCAATATTTTTCTGAAAATATATCTTACAAATACTAACGAATGTCTTCTTTATCATTTAAGATTTAATATATATTTCGAATGCGATGTATCAATTTATTATATTCCAATATAATCCAAATGGGTGTTCCACTCACTTTTACATCTATAAAAATCCCAAAAGTAATTTAACCTTGTTAAAATAACTCATAAAAAAAAGCATCCTAATTAATAGAATAGGATGCTTTTTCGTAATCATAGTGTTATAGAAGATTTGTATACTTACGCTACGCTGCGATACTCTTCTTCGTGTTCTTTTTTCTGTTTAGGTGCTTGAATTAAAATTGCGATAATGAATGACACGACACATAATACACCGATCACCATGAACGTTGGTTTGAATCCACCTAGAAGTGCACCGATAAAGGAACCTGCAAGCGCCCCAAATCCAAATCCTTGATACACAATTCCGTAGTTCTTACTATGGTTTTTCATACCGAAGAAATCACCAACAATAGCTGGGAAAATAGTGATATTTCCACCAAAGCAAAACGCTACACTTGCTACACATACGAAGTATATACCGTAATTTAAATCTACAAAACTTAGAACTAAGACTGAACTCGCCATAACAACAAAAGTACCAGTAACGATTTTTAAACGCCCGATTTTATCCGATAACGGTCCTAAAATGATACGACCTAATGTATTAAAGATTGCAACCATAGCCACCGCATTAGCTGCTGTTGCTGCGCTAAGTCCTACAAGTTGAACACCAATGTCTTTTACCATACCAATTAAGTATAAGCCACTCATACATGATGTAAATAACATGATAAATAATAAGTATACTTGTTTTGTGCCTAACATTTCTTTCGTTGTGTATTCCTTAGTTTTTGTTTCATGAACTGCTCTTTGATCTGCAGCTTGATGAATTAAACAAGCACCAATTACAATCATAGCTGTAACAATTAAACCCCAGTATATAAATGCTTGCGATACACCAACTGATTCAATCAACTGTGCGTTAACGTATTTAAAGATTAAGCTACCTGAACCATATGCAGAGACAGAAATACCAGCAATTAGACCTTTACGCTCTGGAAACCACTTTATTAAATTTGATAGTGAAGTGATATATGCTGTACCATCTGCATAACCTACAACAACTCCTGCTAGTGCATAAAGCAATATTAATGAAGACGCTTGTGAACTAAGTATTAACCCTAGTCCTAATGCTAATCCAGCTATCATAATAAGTTTACGAAGTCCCCATTTTTCTTGCAATTTACTCGCAAATAAAGTTGAAAATGCTAAAGAAAGACTAGTAATTGAGAAAGTTATCGCAACAGCGTTAAGACTCCAACCGTATTTACTAACTAAAGGCTGATTGAATAAACTCCATGTATATATCGTTCCAAGCCCCATTTGTACTATAACTGTGCCAAGGACAACAAACCATGGATTAACAGTTGATTTTTTCATATCTTTCCGCCTCCTCTTTCTATTTCAATGCTATTCGCTAAAATTACTTTTTTTATGTTCATTTTGGTCACCTCTTTTGATTTAACACCTTCATTGTATAAGATGTTTCCGCTTATGTAAGCACTTACAAGATAGAGCGTCAAAAACATGGAATCAGTTACAAGAAACGAAGGATGAAATACAAAAAACTACTGATTAAATACAATAGAAAATTTTTTTATACTTCGATTCACCTTATTTTTCATAAAATCACAATTTTTTTCCCAATAAATAAAACTAAATATTCACTAATATATCTATCCGTGGTTTAATATATATAATAAAAAATATTTCTGTCTTTAATGAGGAGGTACTATGAAAGCAAACGTAGGGGATACTATACTTTTTCAACGAAACAATTTAAAGATTACAGGATCTGTATTAAAACTTTATACTGAATCGGTCTTAGTTGAAATTACAAATGTAAGCGGTGGTACTTTTGAATTTGATCGAACAATTGTAAATCATAAAAACTATAAAGTTTTAAATACAAATACATAAAACAACACAAAATAGCCCCTGCTCAACAGCAGGGGCTATTTTATATAAAAATATTTCACTAGTTTATATACCCTAAAACATTAACAATCTTACTCGCTTTTAAATTGTTAATATGATAATAAATTTCTAAACCTCTTCTCTCTGCTCGTAACACTTTACCCTTCATTTTTGATAAATGTTGTGAAACAGTAGATTGCGGGATGTTCAGTAACTCTGTTAATTGTGTTACATTACAAGTTTTTCTTGTACTTAATTCATTTACAATTTGCAGTCGGATTGGATGCGCCATAATTTTTAAAATATCTACATCTTCTTCTGAAACTAAAGTTTTTTTCATTTCACTTGTATATGTTGTCATAAGACATTCCCCTTTTATATGAATTCCATTTTTATAAGATCTATTTCCAAAATTTTTAAAACCCTCGATTAAAACTTTTATATAGAAATAAAAGGATTTTAAATTTTTGAAAACAGAACTTACATTCACTTTATTTATTTGGTACATATACATAATACAATGTTAATATGTGCTCTATGTGAAGTTCGCATAAATTTGTGATGAAGATTTATTTAGCCACTCGCATCCTACTCATCTAATTACCCACTGCATAAAATCATCAGTTATTTTAACACATTTTAGGCGTTTGTATATACTATTTATAAAACAACTTTTATAAAGGGGAATTCATATGCCTACAGCGTTACAAGAAGAAGTCGAAGAAGCACGGGAAACATATGTCAGTCGTATCATCTTAGTTGGAGGATCCGCTTTATTTTTAGTAGGCGGGGTTATCTCAGCAATTTCAGCCTTTAAAGCTTATAATCGTTTGGAGAATACGCCGCCTTCTACAGATAATTCATAGATATTTTATAAAATAAAACGTCGCCTCCAATATGAAGAGACGACGTTTTATGATTCATACATATGACACTAAAAGTATCAGTAGATTCCCTACTACATTTTCTAAGCTTACTTCACCACAAACCTAGTCTGACTACAACCATCCTTCTGCTTCGTTACTTCTAATACAGCTGGCATTGCGTTTTTCAGCTCTTGGACGTGTGAAATGACACCGATAAATCGACCTGATTTTTGTAAGTCAATTAAGGCATCTACTGCTTTCGTTAATGATTCTTCATCTAATGAACCGAACCCTTCATCGATGAACATCGTTTCGATAGAAATACCACCTTCATATGCTTGAATGACATCTGCCATTCCTAGCGCTAAGCAAAGTGATGCGTTAAATTTCTCTCCGCCGGATAATGTTTTTACATCGCGCGTTTGGCCAGTGTATGCATCGTACACATCTAAGCCTAATCCACTTTGACGGTTTCTTTTTTCAACTCGTTCACTTCGTTTTAAATAAAATTGTCCATTTGATAATTTACGTAGTCGTTCATTTGCGATTTGAACGATTTGTTCTAAATACTCAATTAAAATGTAACGTTCAAATGATATACGACTTTCGTTATCACCTTTCATTACTTCATATAAATCAACAAGTTCTTGGAAGGCTTTTTCTTCCTCGTGAATTTGTTCGTCAATACGTCTAATGTTTTCATGTAAATCAGAAATATATGTTACCGCATTTTGCGCACGTTGACGTTTTTCTTTAATTATATCGAGATTAATTTCTAGTTCTTTTATGTGTTCACCTAAAGATGTAATATCCATATACTCTTTATCTTTTAATTCTGAGTTTAGCTCTTCAATTTGTTTTGCAAGCACTTCAAGAGATGAATAATAACCTTGAATTTCTTTCTGTAACATCTCCATCTCGGCATCGCTTAATTTGGCTGCTTTATACGTGAATTGATCTGTAAATCCGCTTTGTTCTAGTTCTTTCATAAAGCGTGCGAAAGTCTCTTCTTTCTTCAATTTTGCACTTTCAAATTGATTAGAAGCACCTTTCTGTTCTGCTTGAATACGTATATTTTCATTTTGCCAATGCTGATACGCTTCCTGCACTTTCTTCCATTCATCCTCCATAAACTTGAGTTCGTGCATAGCTTGGTCAAACTGTGCTTTCCAAGCTTGTACTGTTTGTATGTTTTCTGGAATATTTCGTTTATCATGTTCATATGACGTACGAAGTTGCATGCACTCCATTTCTGTACGGTGCTGCATTGTTTCTACTTCCCGTTTTTGTTTCTGAAGTTCTTCTATTTTTTCTTCTACGCTTTTCATGTTCGCAGCAATCTGCTTACGTGTTTCTTCACTTGCTTTTAACGTATTAACGTCTGCTGCTAATTGTTTTCCTTTTTGAACAAGTGCACTATATGTTTCAACTAATTTTTCGGAGTTATAGCCACGCTTCACAACTTCTTCTATCACTTGTTCATATTGTAGTCGATAAAAATTCCATTTCTCCTCTACTTGCACATGTAATTTTTCAGCAATGTTCTTCTTATCTCTTAAATCGTTTAACTCTTTTTCATCGATCGCATTACTTTGCTCTGTAGCTTTTTGCGGATGATTCGTACTACCACATACTGGACAAGATTCACCGTCATGTAAATGAAGAGCTAATATACCAGCTTGTTCACTTAACCAGCGGCGCTCCATGTTTTCGTATGCGCGAACTGCCACTTGCATTTTATTATTTGCCGATTCTTTTTCTTGCTCGAATTTTTGTTTTTCTTGCCAAACATCATATGCTTGCTTTAAAACTTTTGCATCTTCTCGCATATTCGTTAGTTCTTCTACTTTAGCTACATATTGCTCAAGTGCTTGTTCTAATTGTTGCAATTCATCAGACATTCTCTGTTTTTGGCTTGTATGCTCTTCTAGTTGTTGATCCAACTTTTGCATACTTTCTTTTAATTTCCCTATTTGAATCTCGGCATTTTGTAAATTCAGCTTTCTCTCAGCTAATGATTCAATGATTGCTTGTAACTCTTCTAATCTTTGAACAAGTTTTTTAGCCTCTTCTCGTTCAGCTTCTTTATTCTTTACTACTTCATACTTCTCCTCAGCAAGTTCAAAGCTGTTCATTATCTGTTCTTGTTTGACGATTATCTGTTTTAACAAACTTTCAGCTTTCTGCTCATTTTGCATCGCTTCTTCATACCATTGTTCAAATGGTAATAAGCGCTTTGCTTGTTCCGCACGTTTAAAGGATTTTTCTTTTCTTTCAATTGCTGCACGGTTCTCTTGTAAAGTGTTATATTTCTCATTCTTTTGTTGTAAATCTATAAATTTCTCATTTACAGATTTTGCTGCATGAAAACGTGTTTCTGCATCCTTTAATTGCTTCGTTTGAACATCTTGTTCTACTTGTAATTGCTCAACCTCTGCCTTATACACTGTTGTTTCTTGTTCTAACGCTTCTACTACTTGATGCGTATTTACATGTTCTTGTGCCGCTAATGTCTCTAATAATGCTCCATCACGGATTGGTAATTTAAAAACATTACGGAAATAGAGCTCTCTCTCTTTTTGTTTTTCTTGCAAGACGTCTTTCCATTGTTTTCTCTTTTGATCAAGTAACTCACGCATTAATTTATAACGATCCGTTTTAAAAATGCGACGTAAAATCTCTTCTTTGTTTTCTGTCTCAGATGTTAATAGTTTTCGGAATTCCCCTTGTGGTAACATAACAATTTGGCTAAATTGATGTTTACTTAACCCAATTAAATCCTCCACTTTTTTGTTTACGTCTGTTACATGAAAACGATCGACGGCTGGAACGTTTTCTCCATCAATCACTTCATATAATTCTACTGCATGTCCTGTAATGGTCTTATTCCCTTGTTTTTTATGTCCAAGTTGTCTTTTTATTTCATAGCGCTTCCCTTTTAACTGAAAGGTTAGTTCTACACTTGTATAAACATCATCATCATCAGCAAATTGACTTCGAAGCATGCTCGTATCACTACGTTCTTCTCCACTAGCCTCACCATATAACACATAACAAATCGCATCAAAAATCGTTGTTTTTCCAGCTCCCGTATTCCCAGAAATAGCGAAAATACGATGTTCTCCAAGATCTTCAAAATCGATTACTTCTTTCTGTTTATATGGCCCGAATGCTGTCATAATAAGCTGAATCGGTCTCATCCTCGTTCACCTTCCCGTTCTTGCACTGTTTGTAATACATCTATAAATAGGCGTTCTTTCTCTTCTGATAAATCTAACCCTTTCATTTCTTTATAGAAAGCCTTTAAAAGAGATAAATCATCCGTTTTATGTCTTGAAACAGTTACTTCATTTGTATCTGTGAGTTCTCGCCTTTGCATCGCTCTTTCAACGTGCATTGCATTTGGATATACAGATCGTATTTTCTCCATTGGCTGTAAGACAGGGTTTTCGTCTAATAATTTTACAAATACGTAATCTTCACTTACTGGGTGCTGTAATAATTCATCTATTTTCGCTTCTACTGTTCGCATTTTACGACGTGGTGAAAGTAACCTTTTTTCAATTGCTACTTCACCAGTTTCATTCAGTTCTACAATGTAATAACCTTTTTTATGTTTCTCTTCAGAAATTGAATAGGCAAGTGGTGAACCTGAATATCTAATGGTCTCATTACGTACGAAATGCGCTTGATGTAAATGTCCAAGCGCTGTGTAATGAAACTTATCAAAATAATGACTATTTACATATTCAGCACCACCAATTGAAAGTGGTCGTTCTGCATCACTTGTATTCTCCTCCGCTTCTCCTGAAGAAGTTACAAATGCATGTCCAACAAATACATGTCTAGCTTCTTTATCCATTGTTTCAGAGAGCTCATTCATAAAAATGCGCATCGCATCATCATGAGAACGTACGTCTTCATTTTTCAACACGTGTCTAACTATGCTTGGGTCTGCATACGGTATTAGATGGAAGTGAACCTCTCCATATTCATCATTTAGTACAACAGGTTCATACGGGAATTGAAATTGGCCTGCAATATGTAATCCCTGTTTTTTCATTAAACTACTTCCAAAATGGATACGATCCGGACTATCATGATTACCAGCTACTGCAATAACTGGTGTTTGTAAATCAATAACTATTTTTTGCAGCACATCATTTAATAAGTCTACTGCTTCTGTAGGTGGAATTGCTCGGTCATATAAATCCCCTGCAATAATTACAGCATCTGGTTTTTCTTCTTCAACAGCCTGTACAAACTGATCTAATACAATCTTTTGGTCTTCAGTCATATACACGCCATGAACAAGCTTACCTAAATGCCAATCCGCTGTATGAAATAACTTCATATTTTTCTACTCCTTTTAATTTACTGATTTTAGTGAAACGAGTTGATAGTTTATTGTAGTTTTTCCGTTCTCCCACTCTAGCTTCAATATCGTTGCACTTCCAATTCTTTCTTCATTTGATTTATATAAAGGCAATATTTCTTGAATTGTAAATAAGTGATAACCATCCAATATTAATTGAAATATATTTTCTTCAATATGTAATCTTACTTCTTTTTCATTTGAAATAATTTTTGTGTGCATCTCAAATTTCATGATAGATACAACCCCTTTTTATAATCTCTACATTTTAATAGTATAGTGGCTATGCAAGATTGACAAGTACATACACAGCAAAGTACATACTTTTCTATTGTTATATGTTTTATGTATTTTATATAAAATACGGTATGTGAAATTTTATATTTTTCCCAAAATAAAAATGCCTATTATGACATCTTTATTTTTGTATAAAGTCTTTCATTACATAATATAAAACGGTAATTAAAACGATTGCGACGAAAAATGAGAACACTGCGACAATGTACCCATCTTTATTTAATAAAATACAGAATGAAATAGATATTATAAAAATCGGAAATACGAGACGTACTTTATCCTTCACTTCTTCTGTCGTATCTGTATGATGAAAATACTGCGTTATCCCTATCATTAAAGAAGACAAAATAATAACCGACAATAGTAAAGGTCCTGGCATTCCGATTTCTCCTTTCTCTATTTCTAATTCAGTGTAAAATTTTTTATTACAATTGTACGATTCATTTTTTCTTCAAACACTCTTTTTAGAATTGATAATGAACAATTCACACCTATATAATAGCGCTTTTATCATTATAACTTCAAATAATTACACTTACAGTAATGTTGTAATATTCCCCCTCAGTCTCTGAAATCCTGCAAAGATAACTCGTCAAAATACGCGGTGACCAAATTAATATTTACCGTCAACTTTTGACGAAATTTATAAAGGACATTTCAGTACATATCAAGAATTAAGAATAAGAAGATATGTAAGGGAGGATGCATTATGACTGAACACGTTTTATTTTCTGTTAGTGAAAACGGCGTTGCAACAATTACTTTAAACCGTCCAAAAGCACTTAATTCTTTATCTTATGACATGTTACAACCTATCGGACAAAAACTTAAAGAGTGGGAACGCGATGAGCGTATTGCACTTATCGTGTTAAAAGGAGCTGGCACAAAAGGTTTTTGTGCAGGTGGCGACATTAAAACTCTTTATGAAGCGCGTTCCAATGAAGTGGCATTGCAACATGCAGAAAGTTTTTTTGAAGAAGAGTATGAAATTGATACATATATTTATCAATATACAAAACCGATTATTGCTTGTTTAGATGGAATTGTAATGGGCGGTGGTGTCGGTCTTACAAATGGTGCGAAGTATCGCATTGTAACTGAACGTACGAAATGGGCAATGCCAGAGATGAATATCGGCTTCTTCCCAGATGTCGGAGCTGCATATTTCTTAAATAAAGCACCTGGATATACAGGACGCTTCGTTGCTTTAACAGCATCTATTTTAAAAGCTTCTGACGTATTATTTATTAATGCTGCTGATTACTTTATGACATCTGATTCATTACAAGAGTTTCTTACTGAACTTGAAAGTGTAAATTGGCATAAAGAAGATGATGTACATACTAATTTAAAAGAAGTTATTCGTACATTCGCAACTGCTCCAAACTTAGAAAGCGAGCTGACTCCTTCATTAGAAGTAATCAATTCACATTTTGCTTTCGATACAATTGAAGAAATCATCCATTCATTGGAGAAAGATGAAAGCTCCTTTGCTCTAAAAACGAAAGAAACACTGTTATCAAAATCCCCTATTTCACTAAAAGTAACATTAAAACAGTTTATTGATGGACAAGATAAATCCGTTGAAGAATGTTTCGCTACGGACCTTATACTTGCTAAAAACTTCATGAGACATGAAGATTTCTTCGAAGGAGTACGCTCCGTTGTCGTTGATAAAGATCAAAATCCGAATTATAAATATAAACAGTTAAGTGACGTTTCAGAAGAAGATGTGAATCGTTTCTTTAATTTACTTAATGCATAAAATGAAACTGTAACGAGTGGGTGGTTTGTTCATCCCCCACCTAATTTCTTTGCTCCAGCTAAATCTTGTGCGGTGGAAATCTTACTACTCGCAAATAGCGGGATAAAATCGAGGCTATATAGTAGTGAAATTACAGCTACTATATAGCCTTTTTTATTTAATAATTTTTAATAAAATTTAATTTTATTAAATCCATTTTTGTGCTACACTGATTTTAATCAAATATTCTAAAAATAAAAAGGAGGGGCGGCTATGATAGAAAATTATCTTCTTTTCATCATTATGTCTATTTGCCTTATCATTTTACCTGGTCCAGATACAGCAATGGCTACGAAAAACACATTGGTTGCTGGTAAAATCGGTGGAGTGAAAACAGTGTTTGGTACATGTATTGCACTATTAATTCATACTTTAGCTGCTGTAATTGGTCTTTCTGCACTTATTGTAAAGTCAGCTCTTTTATTTTCTATTTTCAAGTACGTTGGGGCTCTCTATTTAATATATATCGGTATTAAAGCCCTTTTAGCAGTAAGAAACAAAGAAAACTTAGATACAAATGATCTATCTTTGAATAATGAAAACGAACATACTTCTTGCTTTCGCCAAGGATTTCTTACAAATTTATTAAATCCTAAAGTTGCAGTCTTCTTTTTAACTTTTTTACCGCAATTTTTAAATCCAAATCATAATACATTTATTCAACTTCTTGTAATGGGCCTTACTTACCTCGTTTTAACAGTCATTTGGTTTGCATTTTATATATTTTTAATTGATAAAATTAGTGCTTTTATGAAAAAACCAAAGACGCAACGTTATATTCAAGGGCTAACAGGAGTCGTCCTAATTGGATTTGGTATTAAACTAGCTTTTGAAAAAAATAATTAACAAGATGAAAACCACCACTATTAATAGTGGTGGTTTTCATTTAATAGCTGATTTGGCTGTTTACTCTATATTAAAACCAGCGCTCAGTTACAACTTTTTTACGTGTATAGAATTGAACGCCATCTGTACCATTTGTACCTAAATCACCAAAGAATGAAGCTTTATTTCCTGCAAATGCGAAGAATGCCATTGGTGCTGGAACGTTTACGTTTACACCAATCATACCAGCATCGATGTTATCACGGAATGTTTGTGCATGTTTACCATTTGACGTATAAATAACCGCACCATTTGCAAATTTAGATTGATTTGTTAGTTTAATACCTTCTTCTAAATCTTTAACACGTACAATGCTTAATACTGGAGCAAAAATTTCATCTTGCCAAATTTTCATTTCTTGATTCACGCCATCAAAGATTGTCGCACCTACAAAGTAACCTTCTCCAACTTCTTCATTAATTTTACGGCCATCTACTAATAAAGTTGCCCCATCTGCTACACCGCTATTAATATAGCCTAAAACGCGCTCTTTATGAGATTCACGGATTAATGGTCCAACATAGTTATCTTCGTTAAAGCCATCGCCTACTTTTAATTTTTTCGTTTCTGCTACTAATACATCAATGAATTCATCAGCAATCTCATCCACTACTGCTACTACTGAGCATGCCATGCAGCGCTCTCCACTACTTGCAAATGCAGATCCAATTACACCTTGTACTGTTTTCTCAAGATTGCAATCTGGCATTACAATCGCATGGTTTTTCGCACCTGCTAACGCTTGTACACGTTTTCCGTGCTTCGTACCTGTTTCATATACGTAACGAGCTACCGGCTCAGAGCCAACGAACGAAACAGCTTGAATATCTTTATTTTCTAAAATGCTATTTACAACATCTTTTCCGCCTTGTACTAAATTTAATACGCCTTTTGGGAAACCTGCTTCATAGAATAATTCTACAAGTCGCTCCGCTAAAAGTGGCGTTCTTTCCGATGTTTTTAATACGAATGTATTACCGCAAGCAATTGCAAGTGGGAACATCCATAACGGAATCATCATCGGGAAGTTAAACGGCGTAATACCAGCAACAACTCCGATTGGGTAGCGCCAAATCGATCCATCAATTCCGCTAGCAATATTCGGCAGCGCTTGACCCATCATTAAATTTGGCGTAGATGTTGCAAGTTCTACCGCTTCAATACCACGCTGTACTTCACCTGTTGCATCCGTTAGCGTCTTACCATTTTCTAGCGTAATGATTTTTGCAAGCTCATCTTTATTTTCTTGTAATAGCTGCAAATATTTATATAAATTTCTTGAACGATTCGGAACTGGTACTTTAGACCATGTTTCGAATGCTGCTTTTGCCGCTTCAACAGCTTTTTCAACATCTTCTTTTGGAGATAGTGGAACGTAAGCGATAATTTTTCCAGTCGCTGGATTTGGAACTGCTTCTACTTCCGTACCTGTCGATTCAACCCACTCACCGTTAATGTGATTTTTTACTCGTTTAATTTCAGTTGTAATCATTATATTCTCTCCTTTGTATAATTTATTTTTGATTAGAAATTAATTGCTCGCTAACTTTCTTATATAAAGCTGCCATATCGTTTTCACCATATCCAGCTTGACTCGCTTCGTCATATACGTTTAATAACATTTCGCTTACCGGTAAATGGAGTTCGCTTTCCTTAGCTAAGTCAACTGCAAACCCTAAATCTTTCTTCAATAAGTTCACAGTAAATCCTGGCTCGTAGTTTTCAGGTGCTATAAAACTTTTAAAATTACGTTCATAGATTCTGCTTTGACCATAACTTACATTTAAAATATCAAACATTTTATCTAAATCCATATTGTTCTTTTTCGCTAATGTTAAAGCTTCACTCACACCAGCTGTATAAAAACCAATTAATAAGTTATTAATTAACTTAACAGTTGTACCACTATCAATCTGCTCACTAACGTGGAAAATATTCGCGCCTAGTACGCCCATGATAGATTCCGTTTTCTCATATACCTCTTTTGATCCACCAACCATAAACGTTAATGTACGATTTTCGGCTCCAATTACACCGCCGCTCACAGGTGCTGCTAAAAAGTTTACTTTCTTTTCCTTTGCAGCTTCCTCTAATTGTTTGTTTAACTGCGGCGATACCGTACTTGTATCAATGAAAACTACATTCGAGTGACCATTTTCAAATAATCCTTCTGCTCCAAAATATACCGCTTCAACAGCGCGAGGTGAAGGTAAACTTGTAAAAACTACATCACATGTTTCTGCTAGTTTTGAGATTGATAGACCGATAATTCCGCCTTCTTTTTCAAAGGACGCTTCTGCCTCTTTATTTAAGTCCACGCCATATACTGTGTAACCTGATTTAACTAGATTTTTTGACATCGGAAGACCCATGTTACCTAAACCGATAAAACCAATCTTTTTCATATCGCTTTCCTCCTATTTACACAATATATTTCCCGCGATTTATAATAGCTTTCGCAATTTCTCTCTTCTTCGTAAATACGTTCGTGTATAAAGGTACTAATAATTGACGGATTTCAGCTAAAATCACATGTCTATCTTGTTCTTCTGTGACAGCCGCCGAAAGTACAGAAATCGCTGCTTCTTCTACTTTACGGTATCCTTCTTCACAAATAACATCCGTTATGAGTTGCTTCGTACGTTCTTTTTCCTCACCATTTTTACTTACCGCTTTTCTCGTACGTAAAAACGCTGATTCCATGACGTACACGTCCGTCAACATATTTGAAATTACACGTGAATATTCTTGTTCTTGGTCGATTTTTAGACCTGGAGTTTTAGAGAGCGTTTTCAAAGATTGTTTCAACAATTTTTTCGCTAATAAAATGTAACGATGGTTTCTTTCGACATTTGCTACATCACTTTCTACTTCAGTATCTTCTAATTGTTCGATTTGCTTCATTAACATTTTGGCAACTGTTAATCTATTAATTTCATTCGTTCCTTCAAAAATACGACTAATTCTAGCATCACGATATAATCGTTCTACCTCATACTCTTGCATATAACCGTAACCACCATGAATTTGTACAGCTTCATCTACGATATAAGCAAGTGTTTCAGAAGCGTTCACTTTATTCAGTGCACATTCAATTGCAAATTGGGACATTTTCTTCATAAGATCTTCATCGCTCTCATGAATTGCTTCATCGATTACACCTGCTGTACGATAAGCTGCACTTTCTGCTCCATATGTAGCAATGATCATATTTGCAATTTTCTCTTGAATCATCGTAAAATCTACTAATTCCGTTTGGAACTGTTTTCGCTCTTTTCCATATTGTACCGACAAACCAATTGCTTGTTTTGCCGTTCCAATATTTCCAAAAGCAAGTTTAAGTCTAGCAAAGTTAAGAATATTAAGAGCTACGTGATGCCCTTTCCCAACTTCCCCTAAAACATTTTCAGCAGGGATGACAACATCTTCTAAAATTAGGGTAGCCGTTGAAGAACCTTTAATCCCCATTTTCTTTTCTTCTAATCCAATAGATACACCTTCACATGTTCTTTCGACAATAAACGCTGTCATTCCTTTATTTGTCTTCGCAAAAACAACGTATACATCTGCCATATGAGCATTTGTAATCCATTGCTTCTCACCATTTAACTTCCAAGCTGTACCATCTTCATTCAATACTGCGCTCGTTTTTGCACTTAATGCATCCGAGCCAGCATTTGGCTCAGTTAAAGCATAAGCCCCAATCCATTCTCCAGACGCAATTTTCGGCAAATATTTTTCTTTCTGTTCTTTCGTTCCGTAATATATGTAAGGCAATGTACCAACACCAGCGTGTATATTAAAGGAAACGCTAAATGCCCCAGCGTAACCCATTTTCTCTGCTACAAGACCTGAGACAGCCTTTCCTAACTCGAATCCGCCATAATCTTCTGGTACCTCAATACCTAATAATCCAAGTTCCCCAGCTTTCTCAAATAATTGACGAGAAACTTTATAGTTATGTTTTTCTATATTGTCCATTTGTGGAACAATTTCTTGTTTAACGAATTGTTCTGTCGTTTTTGCGATTAAATCTTCATCACCTGAAAAATCTTCTGGCGTAAAGAAAGCATGATTCACATCTTTATTAAGTGAAAAAAATTCATCCCACGGTAACTTCGTTTTCTCCATCTGAATCCCCCTATCATTTCGGCCTTACTTGCTACTATGTATGCTCGTCTACGATGAGTGGAATTTCTTATTTTTGAAAACAGAAGGCGATGAATTTTCACATCAAGCAGTTCGTTTTGCCAAAGATGTATTCTCATCGCCTTAGTTGTTTTATCTATTGATCCTCTGATAATACTGTTTTTGCAATTCCAGTATCTAATTCTTCAAAGTCATGATATGAAATTGTTTCATATAACTCACTTCTCGTTTGCATACTTGAAAGTGCATCTTTTTGAGAACCTGTTTCCTTAATTAAAGTAAACACATTCTCATATGCTTTCGCTGCAACACGAAGTGAAGTTACAGGATAAATAACCATTTGGAAGCCCATATTTGCAAATTCCTCTGCACTATAATACGGTGTTTTCCCGAACTCAGTCATATTCGCAAGTAAAGGCGCATTTACTTTACTATTAAATAGACGGAACTCTTCTTCTGATTGAAGCGCTTCAGGGAATATCGCATCTGCACCTGCTTTTACATAGGCGTTCGCTCTTTCGATCGCTTCATCTAAGCCTTCTACACCGCGAGCATCTGTACGTGCCACAATATATAAGCTTGGCGCAACTTCTTTAATCGCTTTAATTTTTTGAACTAATTCTTCTGTAGTAACAAGTTTCTTACCATTTAAATGTCCACATTTCTTCGGTAATTGTTGATCTTCAATTTGAACAGCCGCAACTTTTGCTTCCACCATTTCTACTGCTGTTCTCGCTACGTTTAATACACCGCCAAATCCTGTATCAATATCAACAAGAACTGGTAAATCTGTAGCTCTAACTAGATCTCTTGCTCTCTCAGCCACTTCAGTAGACGTCACGATACCTAAATCTGGTAAGCCTTTACTTGCAGTATAAGCAGCTCCTGATAAATAAAGAGCTGAAAAACCTGTATTTTTTGCAACTAAAGCCGCCATTGCATCATGAGCACCTGGAATTTGCAAAATTTCATTTGCTTCTACTAAAGCTCGGAATCGATTCGCAAGCTCCTCTTGTGTTGACTGCTTTTTCACAACCCAAGCCATTCTAAATTCCCCCTATTATTAAATTAAGAATAGATCTACAAATTCATTTACATTCATATTTTCTAGCTTTTCTTCATTTAAACAAACTTCATGAATTTGTTCTTGTTGCTTACTAGAATAATGACCTGCCATATTTGCAGTGAATTTTCGAACAACTTTTGGAATTGCTTCGTCTCTACGGAAACGATGACCAAGTGGATATTCACATTCCACATTTTCTGTTACAGTGCCATCCTTGAAATGAACTTGAACAGCGTTGGCGATTGAGCGCTTGTTCGGGTCAAGGTAATCTAAACTGTACTGTTTGTTTTCAACAACAACCATCTTATTACGTAATTCATCTACACGTGGATCATTTGCTACTGCATCCTCATAGTCATCCGCAACGATATCTCCTTTTAATAAACCAATTGCCGTAATGTATTGTAAACAATGATCACGATCAGCCGGGTTATTTAATGGACCTTCTTTATCGATAATACGAATTGCTGATTCATGAGTTGTAATTGTAATACGGTCAATCTCATCTAATCTTTCTTTAATTTCTGGATGTAATTTCACAGCACACTCTGCAGCTGTTTGTGCATGGAATTCTGCTGGATATGATACTTTAAATAATACATTTTCCATTACATAAGACTCTAGTGGTCTAGCTAATTTTAATTCTTGTTTGTTAAATAATACATCTTGGAATCCCCAACCTGGTGCAGATAATGCTGTTGGATAACCCATTTCACCTTTTAGAGCAGTCATTGCAAGATGAACACCGCGGCTCGTTGCGTCACCTGCAGCCCATGATTTACGTGAGCCCGTATTTGGAGCATGACGATATGTACGAAGACTAGAATTATCAATCCACGCATGTGATAATGCATTAAAGATTTCTTCACGTGTTCCGCCAAGCATTTTCGCAACTACTGCAGTTGTTGCTACTTTTACATATAATACATGGTCAAGACCAACTCTGTTTAAGCTGTTTTCTAAAGCAAGGACGCCTTGAATTTCATGTGCTTTAATCATCATTTCTAATACTTCACGTACTTTTAAAGCTTCTTTTCCTTCTGAAATACGAACACGGCTAATATAATCTGCAACCGCTAAAATTCCGCCTAAGTTATCAGATGGATGTCCCCACTCTGCTGCAAGCCAAGTATCGTTATAGTCTAACCAACGGATCATACATCCGATATTAAATGCACCTTTTACTGGATCTAGTACATAAGACGTACCTGGTACACGTGTACCATTTGGCACGACTGTTCCTGGCACAACTGGTCCTAGTAATTTCGTACATTCTGGATATTGTAGTGCTAAAATTCCACATCCAAGTGTATCAAGTAATACGTAACGAGCTGTACTGAATGCTTCTGCACTAGTAACCTCTTTATTTAATACATAATCCGTAATCTCTTCTAATAATGCATCTTTTTGCTTAATTTCATTTGTTTTAATCATGCTATCCTTCCCTTTCTGTCGAAAATTCGTTATTATTAATGATGGGTGTCGGTCAAACACCCATCTGGCGGGCGGCGCTAACAACTCCCCAGTTGTTCTTATTTACTAAGTACATGTCGCTCGCCAATATAATTTACACGTGGACGGAACAAACGATTATTTGCATGTTGCTCAATAACGTGTGCACATAATCCCACTGTTCTAGAGCTAAAGAAGATTGGTGTGTAAAGTTGAATTGGAATACCTAGCATCCAATATACTGGAGCTGCATAATAATCAAGATTTGGATAAATTCCCTTCTCCTTTTCCATAATCTTTTCTCCAGCTTCACACATTTCATATAGTGTATAATCACCTTTTACATCACATAACTGTTTTAAAGCTTCCTTCATCATAAGTGCTCTTGGATCCATCTTCTTCATATAAACACGGTGTCCAAAGCCCATAATTTTTTCTTTGTTATATAGTTTCTTCTGTAATAACTCTTCAAATTTCTCAACATTACCAGCTTCTAAAAGCATGTACATAACCGCTTCATTTGCACCGCCATGTAAACTTCCTTTTAAAGATGCAACTGCACCTGTTAAAGCACCGTATAAATCTGATTGTGTTGATGCAATAACGCGAGCTGTAAATGTAGAGTTTGGCATTTCATGCTCACTATATAAAACAAGGGAACGATCAAAGATCTTCTCCTCAAGTTCAGTTGGTTTTTTACCAGTTAACATATAGAAGAAATTCGCACTATAAGATAATTCTTTAAGAGGTTCAATTGGCTCCTCATTATTTAAAATATGATAGCTATTCGCTACAATGTTTGGCACTTTACTTAACAGCTTGTACCCTCGGCTTTTATTCACTTCTAACGAGCGGTTTTCGATATCATTATCGTAACCAGCTAACGCCGACACACCTGTACGTAATCCATCCATAGGATGCGTCTCTTTAGGCAATGCCTTTAGTACGTTGAATACACCTTCTGGTACTGCATATTCTTCTTTTAATTTCTTTTCAAGTACTGCTTTTTCATCTTCATTCGGTAGTTGTTCCTCCAATAAAAGGTGCACAATGTCTAAATACTCTTTTGTTTTTGAGAGTTCGATTAAGTCATACCCTTGAATTACAATTTCACCTTTTACTGTGTCAAGAAACGAGATTTTCGTCTCCGCTGCCACTATACCATCTAATCCCGGGGAAAATTTTTCTTCAGCTTTCATCATTATTTCCTCCAATCCTAATAGATCTTCGTGCACATAACTGTAAGCCTTTACAATATTGTGAAACTACATTTCTATTTCAATGTATCAGAGTTTTTAGAAGATTTCAATTTATTTTATAATGATAAGTTTCCTACACTTTTTTTACTGTAACAATACAATTTTTTGAAAATAATTATTATGTTTTATAAAGAAAGAATAGACTTCTTTGTGTATTTTTAAAAACAAGATATAAAGATTTTTCATATAACACCGCCAAATACACCATTATTCTAATTTTATTTGAGAAATAGAAAAAACGAGCTGTACATAAATACAGCTCGTTACTATATGATATTTATTTCACTATCTCTTAAATATAATTTTTATATAAAACTTATTCATTTTTAATAAAGTTATTATTTTACATAATTAAATTGAATTTCTTCCATTTTCTCATAATAACTTACAAATAAATCATAGTTTTGAAAATACCAAAGATCATCACAATCTACAAAGAATATAATACCTTCCTTCTCAACTGACACTATTTCCCCATCTGCTTTCTCAGCAACAACCCCTCAAGAATATCCGGGCTGAATTGAACTATCCCCTCCGTACCTTACAGTAAAACGTACAGATTCACCGTGCTTTATACGTAATTCTTCCTGGAACCATTGCAGAGCTTTACGATCAATTGAAATTCTCATCTTTATTCCTCCAGTTTACGCAAACTCTTTTTTTCCTAATCGTTGTTTTACAAAGAAGACGAAAATAATTAAGGCTATTAATGCTGAAATTGCGCTCCCTGAAAATAAAATACGATAACCAAACATTTGTGAAACCACTCCAAGTAAAATAGCACCTAATCCGATTCCTAAATCAAATGCTGTAAAAAATGAAGCATTCGCAACTCCTCTTTTACTCGGATCAACAATTGTAAGCATTGCCGCTTGCAAAGCTGGCTGCGCTGAACCAAATCCAATACCGTATAATGTTGCTGCGATAATTACACCTAACAAACCATTTGAAATAGTTAAAACAACTATAGCTAAAATAGTAATACATAATGCGGGGAGTATGATGAATACTTCTCCATACTTATCTAATAGTTTCCCTGAAATTGGTCTTACAATTGTTAATGCAATTGCATATACAAGAAAGAAAGTTCCCGGATTCACATGAATTGATGATGCAAATAACGGTAAAAAGGTTGTAATTCCTCCATATGCAAACGATAAAAAGAATACTACAATCGTGATTGTTAATACGGATTTCTCAAATAGCTGAATTTTTCCTTTTTCTTTTTGTGGCGTAAATGGCATCTTCGTTATTAGTGATAATACGACTGCCATAAAAGATAACAACGTCGCTAATAAAAATAGACCATGAAATGAATAATTTTGTACAACCCATAGTCCAATCATTGGTCCGATCGCCATTGCAATTGTCATCGCCATCCCGTACCAACCCATACCTTCACCGCGGCGTGAATCTGGAATAATATCCGTTATTGCTGTTCCAACAGCTGTTGTAGAAACAGCCCATGTTACTCCGTGAATAACACGTAAAACAGCTAAAAGGACAATAGTCGATGCTATATTATAGGAATACATCGTTAATCCAAAAAAGATGAGTCCGAAAATAATAAAGGATCTTCTACCATATTGATCTAACATTCCTCCAATAATCGGTCGTATTACAACAGCAGCTATTGTAAACATCCCCATCATGAGTCCAACTTGCGATTCATTGCCACCTATCTCTTTAATAAATAGCGGTAGCGTTGGGACAAGTAAATAAAATCCTGTAAATAAAAATAACATTGCGAAAGTCATTTGAATAAATGATTTCGTCCATAATCGTTCCATAAAAATCCCTCCATACACTCGTAAAATATTACGATTAACACCCTCATTGTACATTTTATTGATCTTTTTTCCCTCCGCAAATAGACGTATCTTTTCTTATTAAATAGTCCACCATCAGCTTACATTAGTCTTAAGACTTTGTACGCATGTTTTAAACGAAAGTCCTATATATGTACCTTTATACGTGTGAAAAGAATATACTAATTTATTATCACAACTTAGGAGTGATTATTTTATGTGGGTATTATCATCAAGAGTAACTGTCGCGGTTCCTTCGATACCCGAAATACATGCCCCCGCCGTTCATACAGCAAGTTCCGATGTCGGCATTGAACTTCCAGCAATTTGGCAACAATACCAATCACCAGGTCAAACTACCCCTTCATTTTGGCATCATGGTGCCCATCCAAGTAGCACTACCTTTTATCACCCTAGCTACGCTCCACCACCTCAGGCCCAAGTCTTTTATCATTTCCCATCAATTTATTTTCAAAATTTTTATGGTACGTTTAACATTTAATAGCCATCACTGTATTCCCCCTACATTGCAATAAAGATTAACTTCACTCCAGTTTCAACATAAAAAAGTCGAATTTCCTAAATAAGAAATTCGACTTTTTAAATTGTTTCCCCAACTAAAGTAACCATTAAAGAAAGATATTTATTAAAGATTTGAATATAATTTTTACTTATTTAATACTTTATATGATTCATCACAGTTAGTCACTTTGCGGGATAACCAACACATACCATCTTTTGCAAATAGACTTTCCTCTCTTTACGTTAATTCACTCTTTTTCTTCTATCCAGCCCTTAACATTACATTTTCTGTAGCAAAATGAAAAAAGCACTTAAGATTGTAAATTCCTACAAATCTTAAGTGCTCTTTTGAAAACTTTTCTATAAATTTTTCTTATTGTCCATTATTGGCAGGAACCTCTCCTGTATTTCCACCATTATTTGGTTGTACTGTTGCAGGTGGGGTTGGAGTTCCTTGACCTCCATCATTATGTGCTGGAGGTGTCGTTCCTTGGCCTCCTCCGCTATTTGCTGGAGGTGTCGTTCCTTGGTTTCCTCCGTTATTCGCTGGAGGTGTCGTTCCTTGACCTCCTCCGTTATTTGCTGGAGGTGTCGTTCCTTGGCCTCCTCCGTTATTCGCTGGAGGTGTCGTTCCTTGACCATTTCCGTTATTTTGTTCATTTTGTTTCTTTTCTTCTTCTTGTTTCTTTTGCTCTTCTAGTTTCTTTTGTTCTTCTTGCTTCTTAAGTTCCTCTTGTTGCTTTTGTTCTTCTTGTTTTTTCAGTTCTTCTTGTTTCTTTAATTCTTCTTGCTTTTTCTCTTCTTCAGTTTTTTGCTGTTGATCTTGTTTTGGTTGCTCCGTTGTATCCGGCACGCTAGTATTTGGCGATGAATCACGTTTTTCACCTTTTATACGTAGCTCACTACCTTCTTGAATGACGCTACTTGGCATTTTAAAGCGTGATTTATCTGTAGCCATTTCACTCATCATTTCTTTAAAGATCAACTGTGCAATTTTCGTATTTTTACTACTAATATACTCGTCTTTACCATCTTTCATATACCCAGTCCATACTGCCATCGTATATTGCGGTGTATATCCAGCAAACCAACTATCACGAGTTGCACTTTCTGGAATTTTATATTGAGCTAATTGTTTTGATGAGTAGTTTGTCGTACCCGTTTTACCAGCTACATCTAAGGATGCTACGTTTGCAGATGTACCAGTACCTGATGTAACTACAGTACGAAGCATATCTGTAATCATATATGCTGTAGAATCTGTCATAACTTGTTTTGGTTTTTGTCCAAAACTTTGTGACTTACCATCTGGATAAACGACTTTCTTAACAAAATGCGGTTTCGTATATTTACCCTCATTACCAAATGCCGCATAAGCGCCCGCTATTTCAGTTGGTGATACTTCATTTGTACCAATCGCTGTTGATTCAGTCGGTGCCGCATTAAATGTAATGCCTAATTTCTCAGAGAAGTCTTTTGATTTATTAATTCCAACTTCTTTCGCAGTCTTAATTGCTGGGATATTTCGTGACTTTTCTAATGCTACACGCATTGTAATTGGACCCATATGACTTCTATCTGAATTTCGTACTTCTTGTCCCGTTGAATACTTAAATGGAGAGTCATCAATTTGATGGTACGTTGCCCATTTTAAATATTCAATTGCAGGAGCGTAGTCGAAAATCGGCTTCATCGTTGAACCAGCTGCACGATCTAATTCAATTGCCATATTATGCCCTTTAAATACAGCTTTATTTTCTCCACGGCCACTACCTATAGCACGAACTTCTCCTGTTTTCGTATCCATAAATGTAAATGCACCTTGGAATTTATCATTCGGATAATCAATGATATTATTATTTAAAATATTATCAGCAAGTTTCTGTGCTTTCGGATCTAACGTTGTATAAATTTCTAAACCGTCAGAACCGATATTAGCATCTGGTAATTCTTTTTCTACTTCTTTCACAACTGCATCCATAAATGCAGGGTATGGCATTGTTTGTAGTTGAGTTGCAGGCTTGAGTCCCTTTTCTACGTCAACTTTTGATGCTTCTTCCATTTCCTGTTTTGTTATATATCCATGTCGATTCATTAAGTTTAGAACAACATTTCTTCTTTCTGTTGCTTTTTGAACATTTTCTTTTTTCGTTGGATCATAGTTATTCGGTGCTTTCGGTAAACCTGCAAGCATCGCAACTTCTGGTAATGTTAAGTCCTTCAATTCTTTACCATAGTAGTTTTGTGCTGCTGTTGCGATCCCATATGAACGGTTTCCTAAGTTAATTTTATTTAAGTACATCTCTAATATTTCATGTTTTGAATACTGTTGTTCTAGCTTATAAGCTAAATATATTTCTTGTGCCTTACGCTTTGGTGTTTTGTCCATTGATAAGAAGTAATTTTTAATAACTTGCTGTGTTATCGTACTTCCACCTTGAGAACCATAATCTCCTTTAAGACTTACTAGAACAGCACGGGCAGTACCTTTAAAATCTACTCCGCTATGCTCATAAAAACGTGAATCTTCTGTCGCTAAAAATGCATTTTCTACTAATTTAGGTATTTGCTCATACGTAACATTCGTCCTTTTTTCTTTTCCATATTCATATACCAAATCCCCGTTTTTATCATAAATTTTTGAGGATAACGGATTAACAAGTTTTGCTTTCTCAAGTTTTGGTGCATCCTTAATCATTACGAAAAAGGTAGCAACCCCCGCCACTAAACCAACAATACCAAGTAATAAACAAGTAATTAAAAACTTGCGAAAGAATGATGTTTTACCTTTTGGTTTTTGTGTTTTAGAAGCTGGCTGTTTTTTCTTTTTAACTTGTCGTCGTTCCTCTCGAGAACGATAATTTTCTGACATGTTACTTTCTCCTGCCTTTCAATTCTCCCGTTGATTTACTTAAAAATATTGAGGTCACTTTCTAAAATGAATTTGATTAAGAAAGTATATTGACCTGGAGCATTCAATATTTTCCCAATTCACAGATTATAAATTTTAGAATACTTCTTATACAAACTATTTTCACTTCTATTTTTCCTAATAACGCTGCCCCTTTAAGCATAGAATGTAAAAAGTGAATTTTTAATACCTCGTATAAATAATATACCTTTTTTTCAAATGGTCAATATTTTCTTATTTATAAATCAAAGGTGAAATAAAAATAGCACAACGATATGTACTTCGTGTGAACTTCTTTATAATTACGTATAACAAATATTTAATATATTGCATATAAGTATAATACCTCTTAAATTATAAGGATTTCAACTTCACAACCTCAACATCTACAAGAAATTATTAAAAATGAAAAGTGAGGAGTTGCGTAATGATGAAGCTATCTCCCGTGATTTCAAAAAATATAGTTGCTGTTGGCTATAATCCTTTTTCTATGATTTTGCGAATCCAATTAAAGAATGGTATGTACGATTTCTTTAATGTACCAGAAAGTATTTATACTGGCCTATTACATGCACAATCTAAAAGTTATTACCATAAAACTTATATTAAAAATTCTTTCCGCCACACAAAAATTTAAACTTAACACCCACTAAAAAAAGGAGGTTAATCCTCCTTTCTTTTAAAAATATTTTATAGATGAATTATCTTCGATTCCTCTTATTGATTTCATCATATGCTTGAATTTGTTTTTTCAAACGCCGATCAGCTTTTTTATCATGCACTACAAGAATTGCATGTATAACTCCTGGAACCCAAAATATTAATGTTAATATGAAATTTATTATTGCCTGAATTGGTTTTCCACAAAATAATACAGCAACAGGTGGAAGAAAAATTGCTACTAAATACATCATCCCTTGAAAACTCCTTATTTTGTATTTTATATATCACTTTTCAAAATATAAGCAAAGAAACCTTATGATGTTGGCATTACATAAATTTTCATTAAGTATACATAGCATCTCTTACTTTAATATATTCTAACTATAGGCAAAAAAACCTACTACTATTTTAATCTTAACCTGCTTCTAAAATCAATGTATCTCCTTCTATTTATATAAGTATTTCAGACTTCCCATTTTTTTCTAGCCTATTTTCTTCCTCTATTGCAGTTACTCCAATTGCAGAAATTAACGTTCCTATCGCTTGTATCCAAATACCAATGAGTGCAATTATTCTCTCATCCTTCTTATCAAAAATACTATCTTCATTTTCTCTCTCATCTTTCAATACATTTGAAACACCTTGATACGCTTGTAATCCAGCACCTAAACTTTGCATGGAGTTACCTAATATAATAATTTTCTGTAATACATTTATATCTATCAAAGCTGCTTCTACTCCTAAAAAAGCACCGATTGATTGTAAACTGTTCCCTGTAATGATAAGATAATCATTTTCTTTCAATTGTTCATTTATATTAAAATATGTTCCTATTACAGTTGATATATTCCCTAATGCTAATAACTCAATTCCTATTCGATCAAGTAATTTACTTTGATTCTCTAAGCCTATATTTTGCTTTTCCCTTTTTTCTTCCCCGTCATTATACTTGCTCGCAATGATTTGTAATATATACCCGAGGGCTTGTAATGAGCTTCCTACAATAACAAGATCCGATTCAACTTTCTCTTCTCCAATAAACCCTCTTGTCGTTCCAATTGCAGCTGTAAGGTTCCCTCCTACTTGAAACCATGCCCCTGTCACTTTTAAACCGCTTGGATTCATTTTTATCACCTATTTAAATATTTTCTAAACCTTTCAAAATAAAGAGAAACTTTAATCAGTGGTTTTTTCTTCATCCTCCGCCTAAATTATTTGCTTTCGCTGAATTTTGAGGTGGGGGTCTTACTGACTGGCAAATAGCGGGATAAACAAATTCCATCCTTAATCTTTTATTTTATTTTTCAGATGTAATTTTGTGAATGATATAATGTGTTACTAATATAAAAAAGCACCTTAAAGGTGCTTTTTTATATGCATGCTGGGCATGTCAATGAATCTCCATTTTCATCTATTGTTATATTCAATATATATTGAATTGCTTTATGTGACCAAGTTTCAGGTGTAGGTGATTCATTTATATATTGTGGCGCACATGACTTCAGCATTGGAGTGCTAATACTCCCTCCAGGATCTAAAGCAACTACAGCCATGCCATGGGGTAATTCCAGTGCCATAGATTTAGTGATACCTTCAATTGCAAATTTCGAGGCACAATATGGCGCAAGCTCAGCTTCACCTTCTCTCCCCCAACTAGAACTCATATTAATGATAATTCCTTCTTTCCTAGCTACCATTGCGGGAACAAACGCTCTTATTACATTTACTACACCATTCACGTTTACATTCATTACATTTTCGAATTCTTGAGCCGTAATTTTCCAAAGTTGTGCATTTTGATTTACAATCGATGCATTATTTATTATAAGATCGGGAGCCGTATGTCTATTAAGTATATAATTTGCCCAATTGTTAACTTGCTGAGAATCTGAAACATCAATTACTTGGAAATCATGTATTTTACTGTACTGTTTTTTCAGTTCTTCAATTTTATCTTTTGAACGTCCACAACCATATATGTTCCACCCTAATTCATGAAATCGATCAACCATCGCACGTCCTAGCCCTTGTGTCACGCCTGTAATAATTACAGATTTACTAATTTCTTTTCGCTTCATTTCTCTCATCCTCCTTCCCTATATCTTACTCTCTTCATTTTTATTCAGCCATTTACTAAAGTATCAACTCAACTCATACTTTAGTAATGGTTTTGATATTGCATACATAAACAAAAAAGTAACCATCATGGTTACTTTTTGCTATATATCTAAAAATTCATTGTTTATTTCATTATTGTTTTTACATTTCAACTTCTCTTTTCCACATTTCTCACATTGATACATATAAAGTGAAACTTTAATCAGTGAGGGTTTTGTTCATCCTCCACTGATTATTAGTTGAACCAATCGAGCTGCCCGGCAAATAGCGGGATAAACTACACCTAGTGTACTTTTTCAAAAATTTTCATTATCCTGCATCTTAATAAAAATATATTTATGTTTACAATGCGATTCACTCAAATAATTTTCAAACCACTTTTTCAACACAACACATTCCATCCTTATGATAGAACCTTTATTTAGCTGCCTTATTACATACTTTTATTTAAATATTCAATCTCATGTTGCAATTTTTTAAATTGCTCAAAATGCATGGTAATAGATTGGCTACTACCATAATCAACATTTTGTTTCACTAATATAACACCCGTATCATGAAAAAGCGCTTCAAGTTCTTTCCTAATAGACACTTTCGCAATATGAGCTGTTTTAATTGCAGATAAAATTGCAATTTCATTAAACTTTAATTTTATTTCATTTGGACAAAATGCGTCTTCAACTAATATAACTTCATTACTATAAATTAGTGCAACAAGATTACTTGATTTGGCATCTGTTAAATCAACTTTTTTCATAATATCTTTCATTACATTTTGCCTCCTTTATTTTCGTATATATCAATTATACAAATTTTTTTAAAAAATTACTCAACTTTATTATATTAATTTTAACACACTTTTATTGAAATCCATGCTCCAAACGTTTTACTGTTCCACAATTTTTATTATATGAACCATCTGGACTATACCTCCATATAGTAATGTTAACAACTTATTATAAAGCAGGTGAAAATTATGCCATCAGTTGTAGGGAATTTAGTTGTACAAAATAGTAATGGTTCATTTAACTTAGGTGATTTCTACAACGTTTCTCCGAAAGAAAATACGAAAGCTTATAATGGTTCCGGCGCATCAAACGTTGGCTTTGTTGTTAATACTTTTAGCGGTGTTAGTGCGACCAATACATTTGATTCTGACCTTGCAGATCAAAACCAAGTGGGTACAGCCTAATCTTATGTTCAACTTTCTGTATAGAAAATTTAAATTTGTCTATACTATAATCAGGCTGTTTGACAGCTCTTGTTGATTTTGGAGTACCCTATCTTTTTCTCCCTTTCCCTGGGGCTCAGCAGCTAGCACGAAGCTAGCTGCTTTTTCTTGTATTATTTGTTTCATAAATCAGAAATAAAAGAAGCTGCCATTTAATATTCAGCTTCTTTTACGTTATTTCAATAATATCCATAGCGTTAAATACATAAGTTTTATAAAAGGCGTCTGTACAAATTACAATTTGTTTTACCGGATTGATATGTACAACTGTCATATAGCTTGTTAATATGTAGCCATCTTCAAAATATGTTACCAATATTTCTTTCTCAGACAGTAATGACGTTAATAATTTATCAGAAATTCTCTCTTTTGCTTCGTTTGTTAAAAGCGGTTTTTGTACTTTTAATTTCTCTCCAATAATCTTTCTCATATTTAAAAGTTGTTCGGACATTACTGTAAACGGAACCCACTCTCTTTCTTCTTTTTGTATCTTTACATCGTTCATTTTTTATCTCCTTGATCATTTATACATTTATTTAGCCATACTATCCCTTAGTTATTTTTAATACTCACTAAACTCGGATTTACTTCTAAACTATAATTAGGTTACCCTCTCAAAAGAACATTCGTTCTTATCATACACGAACTTACGTTCTTTTGAGAAGAGCCATACTTATTATTTTTTAACAAAAAACAAAATTTTAATTATCTCCATACTTTTTTCCTTTATCAAATAAACTTCTCATTTTTTATGTAAAATGCATATAACAACTAAAAGGCGACTTCACACAAAGTGAAATCGCCTGTTTCTAAAAAATATTTCAAATTTTATTTTTCTATCCTAACTAATGTTCTTTCTGGAATACATAATTCATCTATATTAAAATGATTTATTTTTAATTTCAATTCCCCTACTCGTTCCTTATCTTCATCACCAACCCAACAACTAAATAATTCGAAATAGTCTCCATCTTCCGAATAACCTTCCATAATCTTGCATAAAGTTAAAATTTTTTCTTTCGCTTCTTTTTTTCCTTTACGTTTTGCCACTCGACAAGTTCAATTCCCCAACTAGTTGAAACCTCATATGTGTAATTTGTTTGGAATTGATACTCATGTACAATTTCAAGCATACTTTCATCTGCAAAACACGGTCCAAAAACAATTACATCATTAGAATCTGGATCCGTTAACGGAATTTCTACATTACAGCCTATGTAACTTGCTAAACTCATTTTATACTCCTCCAATATTCGTATAAAAATACTTCATAGTATATTTATTTACTTAAATATAAAATCCCTGCCTAAACAAAAAAGTTTTAAATTTTTTCGTTTATTAACCATCTATAACTGAAAACATATGCTATGATGAACGAACTCACAAAGCATAAGAAAAGAGAGCATTTACAACACTCTCTTTTCTTACATACTCTATGAAACTTTACAAAACTGAATCAGTGATTTTTATTATTACATTTCATTACATATACTTAGGTTGTACTATTATATGTAACTCTCTCTCTGTATCCGCTTTTTTCGGATGACGAAAATAATTAAGTTCGTACTTTAACACTTTATACTCAACAATCCCGATTTTAATCCCTTTCGTTTCTTTTAATATAGCTAATAAATCACTTACATTTTCATCATATGACTCAAAAATTTTCGCGCCGCCCTCTCCTTGAAAGATTACTTTCATATATTCTCCCCACCTTAATTTATTGATGTGGTAAATGACGCGTTTAAAACGATTCATTCTTTATCCTAAAATTTTCACACCAAAAAGAACATCCTTTCCATTCGAATGCTCAGCTTTTTACTAATTATCCATGTTAAATATTTATTCAAAAACATTATATGTATTATTTTTCAAATTATGTTCGATATCCATTATTAAAGGATAAATATATGTAACACCCTTGCATAATGAAAACCGTATAATATACACTTTCGTTGAAATAATTATAGCACCTTTAATTACCATCCATAATTTCCCATTGTAATTCTTAATATTTAAATGTAATATTGTATTGTCTTACTATCTATTTATAACTCACACACTAATTAGAAAAGGGAACTCTATATGAGTTCCCTTTTCTAATTATGATTACAATCATTATTTCTTTTCTAGAAATTTAAATGTATCTTTAAATTCTTTATTATTCACTTTAATATCAGCATCTTTCAATAAATCATTGACTACTTGTTGTTTCCATTTACCTGTCGTATCTTGTAGTCTTTGTTGTTCTAAATCTTTACGAATTTTTTCCTTTACTTCATCAAATGGCTTTAATTCTTTTTTATCCGTCACTTTAATAATATGGTAACCATAAGTTGTTTTAACTGGATCACTTACTTGGCCTGCATCTAATTTATACGCAGCTTCCTCAAATTCTTTCACTGTTTGTCCAGGAGCAAAACCAGATATTTCCCCACCCTGTTCCTTTGACCCAGTATCTTCTGAATACTGTTTTGCTAAGGCAGCAAAATCTTCACCATTATTTACTTTCTCCTTTACTTCTTTAGCCGTTTTTTCATCTTTCACTAAAATGTGACTTACTTTCATTTCTGGTTTATAGTTATCTTTCACATCTTTTTCTGTGACTGTTGCTTTAATCGCTTTCTCAAATGCAATTTCTGGCTTCATTTTTTCTTTTAATTCATCTTCATTTTTCAATCCAAGTTGTTCTAAAGTCGATTTAAAGTTCTCACCCATTTTATCTTTTGCTTCTTCTACTTTCTTTTTTGCTTCCTCATCCGAAACTTTATATTTATCTAACAATGCCTTACTTAACATCATTTGATATAAAGTACTTTCTCCATATTGTTGTCGTAATTCTTTACTTAATTCTTTCTCTGTAACATTTCCTACTTTTGATGTTACTACGTTGTCTGAGGAACCGCATGCAGATAATGCTAGCATCACGCATGAAATAATTGTTCCAATAAATATTTTTTTCTTTTTCAATTCAAATACCTCACTTTTATCATTATGCAAATTAACTATACACAGGCATTGTGAAAACAGTGTGTTTTCTACATGTAATTCATTTCATATGAGTTGACTATGTATCATGCATTTCCATTTCCAAACATAAAGAGTCTTCTTACTATTATGTATAGTAAGAAGACTCTTTACATACACCTCAAAAACAATACGACTGCTATAGTTACTTAATACTTACATGTTCTTCAGGTATCCAACGATTCTGCCCGATATCTACTGCATTTCCCACTCTACCCCACACTCGAAAAGATGTCGATCCATCTATAGTTCCTTTATAATTCATACATTCAGGCTCTTCATAATAATTTACTCTGTAGCCAACAGGATATTTCGAAGTTGTATAAAACCATTTCACCTTAAAATGTTTTAAATATGCCCACTGCTTATCGTTCCCTAAACAAATCATATCTTGCTCACCGCCTCCCCAATAACCTGTTAAGATTAAATATGGAATTTTCTGAGTGAGTGCACCTGTAAATTGAGGATTCATGGGGTTTTCATATAAATTTATTCCGTATCCATCAGGATATTTCGAAACTGCAATACCAATGCCATTCGGTTGCTGTGTATACACTATGTTAGGTTGATTTGCTTTGTTCGAATCTATAAACCAAGAAAGTGACTTATTTCCTACTAATCGATTCAGATCACATTTCCCAATCCCAGGAACATTCCCTGAATCCGTATATTGCCAAATATCACATGGATATGCTGGCTTATTCCCTCCATAACGAGGAATCCATACGAAATCAGCTTCCATATTACGTGCTCCAAATGATAAATACGTGTGATGCCCTACATATAATCCTACTTTTTCCGCACCTAAACGGCGTAATTCATCAATAAATGCCTGTGTCCCGCCTTGCATATCTGCCATCGTTTGAACTTCTACGTCCGCCACCCAAAACTTAGCTGATTGATCACCACGATTCCAAAAATCTTGTGCCTCTTTCTTTGCATCAGCAATAGATATAAAACGGCAAAAAGCATAATTACCAAATGGGATACTATGCTTTTTCATTTCACTAACATAGTTTTGATACATAAAATCCACCGTATTAGAGCCATCTTGAACTCTAGCTATCACTAAATCTAGCTGAGATGCTGCAATATCCCAATTGATAGTTCCATTCCATTTTGAAATATCTACAATATAACCCATACATTCCAGCTCCTTTTTAATGTCCTATTCATAGCTTGCTTTATTGTAAGCCTCCCCTCTCTGAAACTAGCTATCTATAATATAAATAAAAAGAATCTTTACTGTTTTTAAAAATATATTCTCTTTCAGAAATATTTCTATTAGTTTTAACATATTTGCCACATAAAATATTTGAAATACACCCTACTATTCATTTGTTATGTAATCTCGTCCTATCAATCATTTTTACGGATATTAGAAAAAATCCTCCTACATTATTAAATTAAAATTTCCAATATCAATTCCCTTTCAACTAAAAAATTCATCCCTCATTTTCTATATATTCTTAAGTCAAAATTACTATCTTTACATGCTGAGATTTAGAAAAATTTTAATCAACGGGATATTAGCTAAAAAAACGACTTTGATACATATAAAAAGACATTTTCTATTCATGAAAATGTCTTTCTACAGTTTAATAAAATAACTTTGGTGCTAAATCTGCATTTTGCAATTCTTGATTTTCACTACTCATAACACAACTTGTGGAAAATAGAATTGGGATATCACAAATCTCATCCTGCATAACATCATGAAATACATTTGCAGCAACACCTGTAAACGTTTGACATAAATTTGAAATATCATCATTAAAAAATTGAATCACTTCGGCTTTAAACACCGGAAAGACAACATTAGATCCGCCAGGGAACTGAGGCTGTACCACAACTTGATCAAAATAAGGATTATTTTCTAGTGCTACTAGAAATAAATGTGCAATTTCAAAAGCATCTAGTGGACAAGGTACTGGATTTACGATTTGATTTTCATTATTCGTTACAATAACTGTCACACTTACGTTCCCAAATTCTACAAAAGATTTTAGAAGCGTTGCTAACGCTATCGCTTTTTCATTACTTAACGCATGCACTAAAATAATAAAATTCCCACCAACTGGAATAAGTGGACCAACTGTAACAGTTGGATCAGCGCCTATTGAATTTACCAATTTATTAAAATATGTGATCCACGGTGGTGAAAGCTGAGGTTGAGCTTGTACATTTTCTTGCATTCTTTTATTACCTCCTCATACAATTCTCACTACCATAATATGTATTAGGACAAAAAATGCATTAGATAAACTACTCATTTTTCATATTATATTAATTAAACATTTCATATAGTATTCTCAGTTTTTTTTCACATGTTTAAGTACTTATATGGCCATAAGGCTCTATACTATAATCAACTTAACTAAGATTTCATACTATATAAATACACCTTAATAATTATTTAAATAAAGAGGTGACGCATATATATTATGGAATATTAGGAGCTGATTTCGTGAAAAAAAAACCTATCATATTTAAAGTTCCACCTAATTCAAAACTAAAAGTTACATTTTTCGGTCCTTGTAACGAAGTAATTACAAATGTGTCTATAATTAATCAACTATGCACCCCTAAATGTCAGACTATCACGCAATACCCAGACTTTAAGAAATATGTAACTGAAGTACGATCGCTATCCCGTTGTTAGTCCGCATAATGTACGATTTTCACAACTTTGTTACCTAAAATAACTGAGAAAGAAAATAACTGCATTCCTAAACTAAAATTACTCATTTTATGATATTCCATTGATAATTTATTGATTCTTTACACTTTTTCATTAAAGGAGCATATATTATTGTATGGAGATTATCCACTCATAAAACCTATCTTTCTTTGGAGCGTACTTTTTATGTATGCTCTTTTTTTATGTAACCTTCCCCTTCTAAATTGACCTACAATATATTAAAATTCTTTATATACTCAAGGAGGTCAAATATGTTCAAGCTGCATCCAATACTACTCATCTTAGGATTGATTTTGTTTTTATATAGTGTAATCGTCTTTATGTTATTCTTTTCAGTGTATTAGCATTCCCTACACAAATCTATGTTCAATATATAATTTCTATATAGTAAAAAAAACGTAATGATACGATCTTTTATGTATTCCATCTTTCTTGTTCTATAAGAAAACTAGTAAACTTACTAACACTGAGTTTTCACAAGCATGTTACTTATTTACGTATTATTTTGTTCATTATCTGAAGAAGGTTGAAGCATCTAAAAATTAAACTACACTTTACCTATTTACTTATATATTTTAGAAAAACAATAATAATCCCCCACCATTTGGTAAGGGGATTAACTAAACCTACTAAAAAACATTTGATGATCTGCTTTATTTAATTGGAGAAGGAAATCTTGCTGCTTCAAAGTGAACCGTATTTACACCATTAACATTTTGTACAATTACGCCCGCAATACTACTTTCTGCAAAAATTTCAACTAAATCTCCTGCTTCTAATTGAAGAATAGTAGTTACGGAAACATCATTATTAAAAAATACTCCTGTTCCAAAGAAATCATTATCTATCGCTATTGCTGGATTTCCATTTACACGAATTTCTACTCTAGCTCTGTAATTCACATTAAAATCATTTGGAGAAAATGTTATATTTCCTAATACACTATATACCCCTCTAGTTTTCGGAGTAAAAATGGATGTTACTGGATTATATTCATTCGCTAGATCAAATTGTTCATTTTGAAATAATACTTTAATAGGAGTATTTGCTAGAACAGGTTGATTAACTGTATTCACTGCTCTAAATGCCGATGCCCTTACAAGCTCCTCTTTCTTATCATCACAACACTTCACCTTTACATGCTTCCTATCACATTTACTACTTTTCCTATAACAATCATGACTTTCCTTTTTGTAATCTTTACAATACTTACAGTAATAATAAGTCATAGTAAGTCCCCCTTTACATTAATTATTACAAAGTATGCAATATAGATTAGAATAGTTTGGACGACCTGTTACTACTTTTCATAGAGTAAAAAACCCTCACCATTTCGGTGAGGATTTACCTTTAAGCTTCTGTAAACTCATTGTTTAATGACTTTATTTAATTGGAGAAGGAAATCTTGCTGCTTCAAAATGTGCACCATCTTCTAAAGGACTTAAAACTCCATCTATACTACTTTGTGCATAAATCTCAACTTCATCCCCTGCATTCAATTGAACAATCGTCGAAACACTTACGACATTTCCAAAACTTATTGGACCAAAAAAGTCATTATCTATTGCTATCGCTGCGTTTCCATTCACACGAATTTCTACACGTGCTCTATAATTTAAAGTTGGATCGTTTGGAAAGAAACCAATCGTTCCAATAATAGAATATACACCTTTAGTCTTCGGCATAAAAATAGATGTTGCTGGATTATACTCATTCGCTAAATCAAATTGTTCATTTTGAAATAACACTTTCACAAAAGTATTAGCAGGAACATTTTGATTCACAGTATTTCTAGCTCTAAATGCCGATGCTCTAACAAGATTGTCCTTGTTATCATGACACTTACTAGTGTTCTTACAACAATCATGATGCTTCTTTTTATACTCCTTACAATACTTACAGTAGTAATAACAAGACATACTAATTCCCCTTTCAAACTTATTACTACATATTATGTAAGCTTGATTTATAAGGTTTGGACTAGCTATTTTTATTATTCATAAGGGCGCTATTAACCTGCACCCTTATTTATATACACCACTTCATTCCTTACTAGTTATAAGTTGTATACAGTCCCATATGGAATAGTCAGAAAAGAACTTCCGTACGGTGTAACTTGATGTACTGGGTAAAAATACTCTACGGATGAATAATACGGTTGTACACCTTGCTGCTGCATTTGCAATTGTTGTTGCATTTGCAATGCTTGTTGAATAGCTTGGACTGTACTTTGTGCTCCACTATACGTTATAGATGTACCATAAGCTGGTCGCATACCAGCTTCAGAATTAAAATATGAATAAAACATTATTTTCAGCTCCCTTCCCGTATAATTTATTACAAATTATATTATGATTCATTATTTCAGTGGGTACTATAAAGCTAGTCCGCTCGATTATATTCAAATGACAAAATAAAAAAGTAGCTGCTAGACTACTTTGAATTCTTCTTATCACCAAATGAAATGATATACATATTCTCCCGTTACACGCTCATTAATTCCCGCAACCCTAACGAACCTAAGTAAATCCGCTCCTTGAAGGAAATATACCGAAATCGTAACCGGTACTTGTGACCACATAAATTGATAAAGCTCATTCACTCTCTGATTCGTCGTAACGATTAAATCATTTACAGGTCCATGATTCCATGCAGAGGTTTGAACTGAAGTGAAAGAAAGGTCTTTCCCATTAACCACTATTCTTGATACGCTTTGAGTTATGTCCACAATAATCCCCTCCAACATTACAAAAATTGGACCTTTTTTAGTTCATATTATTATAAATATTCTTGACTGCAATAAATGTTTAAGGCAAATCCCTAATAAAGTGAAACTTTAATCAGTGGGGGGCTTACTGCCCGTTAATGCAGGATAATTTTTTTATTCATATCCCTCAATTCCCATTACAACCATATAATTTCTAACCTGATTCAATTTTTGTAATTAATATAAAAAGGCATCTTAATTAGATGCCCTTTACTTATCTTCCACTACAATTCTACTGTTAAAATAGCAACGCCAAATCCGATGCAAACCAATCCTATCAATATGAATAGCAATTGGAATCCCCATAAATCACTGATTATTTCTATAATATGCACCAGCACAATAATAATAAAATCTTTAAACCCACTGAAACCATCTTCCTTTGTCTCTCTGATTCCATCAATTACAGTCAGACAAACAATAAAAATACCTAAACCAATTAACATAAAACCTAATACAAGCATTCATATATCCTCTTTTTTCTTTTATCTCGCATTAACGAACATTTCCACATTAAAATTCAGTACATACGGGGAAGTTAGATAAAAAATTAACTACCCGTAAAACCTGATTAGTGTGTACTAATAATTAAAGGGAAGGCCCTCCTCTTCACTTTATATTATCATGAAAAGATATGAGCTTCGGAGTTATTTCTTTATAGAATAAAAAATAGCTAATTCACTACTTAAAAAGTAAAAAAGCATCAGATTGACTAGTATGTAGATGGTTAAATGAATGTAAAATGTTTTTAAATTATTTACTCTTTTTTTAGTTTGGCAGTAACTCTCATCTCGTCCCATCTTTATACACCACTTTCTTAATCACACTGAACGCAATATTCAATTGATTAGTTTGTCATTTCGTTACCTCCAATTAACGCTTTTGTTCAATGTAGTTATTTTCTTGTATAATAAAAGTTAATTAATCTAGAAGGGACTGAATTATGCGCAGATATCAATATTTTTAATCTACCTATCATTACAACATAACGGAGGTAAAAGTATTGATTACAGAACTACACTCACAGAGATTATATTTAAGGAAAATGAAAGCATCTGATTCACTAAGTATGTTTAAAATATGGTCTGATCCTGATGTTACTAAATTCATGAATATAAGTAATTTCACTGATGAGAACCAGGCAAAAGATATGATTCAATTCCTTAACGAACTCGCTCAAAATAATAAAGCTATACGTTTTACTATTATTGAAAAAGAATCTAATCACATTATCGGTTCATGTGGCTATAATTCCTTAGATTTTGAAAACTCAAAGACTGAGATTGGCTATGATATTTCAAAAACATTTTGGGGTAAAGGATATGCACCTGAAGCAATATCCTCTTTATTAGATTATGCTTTTACACATCTAAAACTAAATCGTGTTGAAGCAAAAGTTGAACCTGCAAATGTAAATTCCATAAAAGTATTAGAAAAATTAAACTTTACTTTTGAAGGTACTCTGAGAAAGAGCGAAAAATCAGCTGGAAAGCTTATCGATTTAAATATCTATTCGAAATTAATAAGCGATTAATTTTAGTCACTCTGCCCATACTCAATCAAAGTGTGGGCTTCTTTAATTTCTGTATAAAATTCAAAAGTTTGACACAATCCTGGAAAAAGCTTATAAAGAAAAGTGAGGTTCCGTTATTTTCACACTTAGTAGCGCAGTCATGTTACATACAATTTTATAAGTGTGAACGAACTACAAAACTAAAAAACAAATAATAAGTTTGCAACATGTTTGCAAATACGAATTTTGCATATAAATTCGTGTGATATTGAAAGGAGTTTTACTTATGAAAGAAATTAAAACAGAACAAGAATTCAAAGACCTCATCGCAAGCGAGGAGCCAGTAGTTGTTAAGTTCTTTACTACATGGTGCCCAGATTGCGTACGTATGGACAACTTTATCGGAGATGTAATGGAAGAGTTCAATAAATTTGAATGGTATTCTATTAATAAAGATGAGTTTCCAAGTATCGCTGAAGAGTATCAAGTAATGGGTATTCCAAGTTTACTTGTATACCAAAATGGTGAGAAGTTAGGCCACTTACATAGTGCTAACGCAAAAACTGAAGAGCAAGTTACTGAGTTTTTAGAAGCATACTAAAATAAAAGCCCTCTGGAAAATATTTTTCAGAGGGCTTTCATCTATTTTCACAATTATCTTTTGACGTTTTTCATCGTTTAATGAATTACACCTTGTCATTATAAGAATAATACATAGTAAGAAAAGTATTCGTTTCTTCATCCATCTAGCCTCCTATCTCTTTAGTAAATAAACTCCCATTCGGTTTACACCCTGACTTTGTACTTTTCAACATATTTTTCCTTCACGAAACTTTGTTATCCCCTTCTTAAAAAGCTATAAAACGTCAACAATGTTTGTATAGACCCACACGACTTTCGTTTGATACTCTATTTATAGAAAGAAATTCCTTTAAAGAAAGGTGAGTGATTAAAATGGATACTCTTTCTCATAAAGAAGCTGATAAAGGTGCTATTGTCAGCATTATGGCCTACATATTTTTATCCTCTATGAAAATCATCATCAGTTATATTACCCTCTCTAGTGCATTACGTGCTGACGGTTTAAATAACTTAACGGATATCGGTGCTTCTTTAGCGATATTAATTGGTCTAAAAATATCTCGTAAACCTCGTGACCCAGATCATCCGTATGGGCATTCGCGGGCCGAACAAATCGCATCACTTGTTGCGTCCTTCATTATGGCAACAGTCGGATTAGAAGTTGTTATTAGTGCCATTCAATCTTTCTTAAATCCGAAACAAGCAGCACCAAATGTACTCGCTGCATGGGTTGCTTTATTTTCTGCTGTCGTTATGTACTGCGTGTATTTGTATACGAAAAAAATTGCAGCACGAACAAAAAGTAAATCATTAGAAGCCGCTGCAAAGGATAATTTATCAGATGCACTCGTAAGTATTGGTACTGTAGTAGGTATTGTCGGTTCTCAGTTCCAAATGCCTATTTTAGACCCTATTGCCGCTTTAATTGTCGGTCTTATTATTTGTAAAACTGCATGGGAGATTTTCGTAGAATCTTCTCATATGCTAACAGATGGAATTGATCCTGATAAAATGGAAGAATACGCTGATGCTATTGAGCATATTGGCGGTGTGGAAAACATTGTAGATATTCGAGCACGTATGTACGGGAATCAAACGTACGTTGATATTACAATTGAAGTAGATGCTCGTATGGATGTTGGAGAAAGTCACTGTATTACTGACAATATCGAGGCTATGCTTCGCAAAAAGTTTGGAATTTACCATGCACACATTCATGTTGAGCCAATGAAAAAAGAACCTATTATGACATAGGTTCTTTTTTTATGAACGTTTTATGAAATATAACACATAAAACGAGCCAGCTACCGCCAGCTGCCCATCCTGCTAATACGTCAGATGGATAGTGCACGCCAAGATATATTCGGCTAACTGAAATAGATAATACAACAAAGCTTGCTATAAGAATAATTAATAATTTTTTATGCAACGAAATACGATCTTCAGTAATTGTGACGTATGCAATAAATCCTAAAAAAGCAGTAGCATTCATCGTATGACCGCTCGGAAAACTATATCCAGTCGCAGTAACAAGCTGCGTGACATCAGGTCTTGCTCGTTCGTACCATAGTTTAAGCATACTGTTTAAATAACGAGATCCGTAGTAATTAATTGTTAGAAGTAACGCACTAAGCAACTTTTTTCTAACGAGAAAATACATTACAAGAATAATGAGTAATGGAAAATATATTCTTTTGGAACCGATAAAAGACACCCAAGTAAAATAGGTCGTCAAATAATCGTTTCGAAAGCTTTGAATAAAATGTGCGACTATATTGTCAAAATTCTCAATACAAGCGGTATGATACGAAAGTGATAATACGACAAAACAAATGAGTAACGTAAAACTTAGCAAGTATAAATGTCGATATCGTTTCACATACATAACCTCACTATGCAAAAAAATGGAGCGGTTGTTTTAGTTTTCCTCTCCATTTCTTTTTTATGCATAGTTTATTAAAAAATATAATTATTAATTTTTTGCTTCATCTCAGGGATATCTTCTCTTGTTACGGTAAAACGAATCACCTTCTCATCAAGATCAAGCGCCTCAGCGAATAATCCAGCTAAACCACGGGATTTTCTATCTACTTCCATAATAATTTCTAGTCGGTCGTATGCACATGGCAAGATTAATAATTCTAATTCATCTAATTTCCCATAATGCTCTCCAGAAACCGGAATAAACTCAAATTCTTGTGCGAATGGAACTTGCTTACGTAATCGATGCGGTAATTCTTCACATTCTATATGACGTGCTTTAAACCCTAATTCATTTACACTATCTAAAACACTACTTAATAATGCATTGGGTAACACTTGAACGTAGTCGCGGTCACTTGGGTCTATACTACGTTTAATATCAAGACCTGTATGAATCCAAACCGTTTTCATACCAAGTGTAAGTGGTGCTTCAATTGGCATTGGAAAAGAAAATGGAATTTCAACTTTTTCATTCGGTTCTACAGAAAAAGGTTCTGTTAAGCGTACTCGCTCTAAATCATATGTTGCTGTTACTTTTTTATCATCCACTTCTCGTACATACGACGTCGATAATGTTAAGTAAATGCTTTCAATTTGTTGGCTAACTGAACCTCCAGTTATATGAACCTTTCCAACTATTTCTTCCCCAACAATATACTCATCTTTTTCAAGAACAGTATCTACCTTTGCACTTCCAATACCAACGCTTGCTAAAAACTTTTGAAACATGGAGTCTCCATCCTTTCTAAAACAGAAGCTACATCTTGTTTTAAATCTTGTACATTCTCATAGTACGGCGTTTTTATTTGTAACATTCTCATAAGAATTTCGCGATTATAATTTTCCAAAGTTAATTCTTCGTACCATGGTTTTTCCTGTTTTTCATTAGATTCATATCCTGCATATAATAAAAATAATGAGAAATGACCGAGCGCATAAAAGTCGCTACGAAAGTGAACTTCTCGCATCAAAGCTTGTTCACCTTCGTAAGTTGTAGCTCGCTCATCATCCTCACCTTTCCATTTAGCCAATCCAAAATCAATAATACTAATTTGATTTTCTTTCATTAGTATGTTTGGAATGCGTAAATCTCGATGAATAATGCCTTCACTATGAAACACCGATACAATTTCTAATATTTCATATAAAATCTCAAAAACTTCACGTTCTGTATATACATACCCATCTATGAAAATATAATCTTCAAAATTTTTACCAGGCATGTACTCCATCACAAAGAAGCTCTTTTTCTCCCATATGAAATGATCATATAGACTAGGAATTGCATGATGATTCAATGTTTGTAAAATCATTTTCTCTTGTTCAAATGATTTTCTACCAGACTCATATCTTTGTTTACTTTGTCTTAATTGTTTTAAGACTTTATATCTATTTATTTGTAAATCATTAACGACATATGTAACCCCATAACTGCCCATTCCAATTACTGATTCAATTTTATAACGTTCTGCAACAATTGTATTTTTTCGCAGTGGTCTATCAAATAATGCTAGTACACGACGCCATTTCATCAGCTACTTGAAAAGAAGCTACGGCTTTTACGTTTTCTTTTATAATGTTGATGTCCATAACCAGATGAACGTCGTTTATAATCGCTACTTGAATAAGAGCGCCCTCTACGACGATAATCACTACTTGAATACGAACGATATTTTTTCTTTCCTAATAAAGAATCAATAATTTTTTTGAACATCCCTTCACCTCTTGAGTAAAATTTCCTTTTCATTATACCAATAATTATTGACTATATTTGTGACAGGTTTGTAAAGAGTAAAAAACGACGAGTTATGCCCGTCGTTACTTTCATTCATCCTCTTCATCAAAAACTTCATCAATCATGCATTTCTCTAATAAATACTCAAATGTAATATCTGCGAGATCTTCAATTTCTTCTCGTTTTGGGACGTACCCTCTTTCAATTAGTTGCTCATAAAAAAACTCCGCAATCTCTTCCGTATCAATCACGACTTCAATTTCCTTCATGAGCATCACTCCTTTATTTCTGTTTTATGAAAAAATCTCAAAATTATGTATATGAGATTAGAAAAATAGATTTTATTTTTTTATAGGTCATAAGCTTTGGACGAGATGCATACGATTGTAGTACAAGCTATTCAAAGGGGGAAATAATAATGGAAAATCAATATGAAGTAGGACAAACAAAAGAAGAGTTCATGCATGAAGATCAATGGGCAGACTCTCTTATAAAGTGGCTTTTTATTTTTTTAATAGTTGTAGGCATACCTTATACTGCATATGTTGTTGTTCAATTTATTCTCTCTTTCTAGTTAACTATTTTTTCTCTGTCAATTTAACTAAATAATTATGAACAACATCCATTACAATTTTATATTCTTCATCTTTAAATGTATCGAACAATAATTGATAATCGTTATAAATATCAAGTAACCCATCAATGATTTCTTGACGATTCGTCTTAACACTCACTTTTTTCGAGTTGTTAATTGACTTTAACTTACCTAAATCTAATTTATTCATACCTGCTTTATCTTGTTTCAGTTTCTTCAAAATTGCATTTGCCGTTTGAGCATTCGCAAGTAACGTTAAATCTGACTCATCCGCTTCTAACCATTCACCATCCGTAATCCGTGACAATTCATAAATTGTATCTTCCCAGGCGTCATTCTTATATCTCCATACTTCTGTACGAAAACCAACAATACGGAAAACATCTTTATCATATCCAGTTACTTGCACAAGATCACCAAACGTGAAATTATAATTTAATTCAATCCACTCCGTATCGCCCTTTTTCATATCTTGCTCTGTAACGTGCTGCAATGTTTGCTCTACGTAAAATCCATCGTGATTATTGACTTCGTATACATAAACTCCATCTAAAACCTTCATATTTGTAATTTTCCCAACGGTTCCATATAGCGTAATCACGACTATGTCCCCTACGTTGTATTTAGGTTGTTTTTTTCTTGCCATCTCTATCTCTCCTTTTTTTGACGTCGTGATTTTGATATCAGTATATGCAACCTACATAAAAACGCTTATCACAGAAGCTTATATTCATAAATTTTTTCAATAAAAATTATAATCTTATAAAATTTACGTTACACTCAAAAAAAGCTAGTAACTAGACTAGCTTCAAATCAACAAATTTCGTATAAAAAAACATACAGAATACTTCACTTTAAACAAAGTAATGTATTCTGTATGTTTTCAAATAGTTTTTATCTATCTTGTATGTATAAATCCCAGGCTTCATCAAATATAGACATACTTTCTAGCATTCCGCTCAACTCTAAGTATGAACTAATTTCATCATAGTCTTCAGATTGCTTCGGAAAACTTAAATCATCATACATCGCCTCTGCTAAATCTGAAATTTCATTTCTAAATAAAGCTGCACGATGCTTCATCATATAATGGTAAAATGTTTTTTTCAAAAATATTCCCTACCTTTCTAACTTGGGTACATTATACAAGGCAAAAAAGAAAAAAACCAGCATAAAAGCTGGTTAAAAGTCGAAATAATTTCTTTTTAATAGACGTGGTCTTCCCATTAATTCTTCATATGTTAGTTGTTTTGGTAAATCTTTCGTATAAATTAAAAATAATTGATCTTCAATTTCTTTTACTGTATGGTCTGATTGATAGTCCATCCCGCACGAGGAACAAGAAATACATGGTGTCTTTTGGATTTCAATGGCTTTCGTACCATCTGGTAATTCCCAATATACAGTATTCAAGCTTTCTTTCGCTTCTGTACTGTCACACCACATACAATTCATACTGCATCACCCTCAGTTTTTTTGTCGTTTTCTTCTAATTTAGCCATTTGTGCTTGATATTTTTTATCTTTTAATTGATCGCGCTTATCACGTTTATCTTTTAAAGATGCATGAGTATCATTATCTTCATAGTCTTTACGACGGTTCATACGCTGTAAGTCGTCTGGAACGAGGTTAAATTTCTTATCGCTCATAAGACCTGCGATACCAACATCTGAACGTTTTTCTTCGTAGTTCGGATAAATCTCTTTAAAGTATCCTTCCGCTCTTCCTGGAATATAGCTCTCTGGCTCTGGATACGTCGTAATAACACCTTCAAAGTTACGAAGTACAACTTTATCTGCACTTTGTGAGATTAAATAGTTTGGTTGAAGTGCAATTTTACCGCCTCCACCTGGCGCATCAACAACGAATGTCGGAACAGCATAACCAGATGTGTGTCCACGTAAACCTTCAATAATTTCAAGACCTTTAGATACTGGTGCACGGAAGTGACCGATACCTTCAGATAAGTCACATTGATAAATATAATATGGACGTACACGGATTTTTACTAAGTCATGCATAAGTTTTTTCATAATTGGAACGCTGTCGTTAATACCAGCTAAAATTACTGCTTGGTTTCCGACTGGAACACCAGCATTCGCTAACATTTCACATGCCTTTTTCGATTCTTCAGTAATTTCAATAGATGTATTGAAATGTGTATTTAACCATACTGGATGGTATTTTTTAATAATGTTACATAAATTTTCTGTAATACGTTGCGGGAATACTACTGGTGCTCTCGTTCCGATACGAATAATCTCAACATGCGGAATCTCTCGTAAATTTTTTAATACATATTCTAAAATTTTATCGTTAATTAGAAGTCCATCACCACCGGAGATTAATACATCTCGTACTTGTGGTGTTTCACTAATATAAGCAATCGCATCATCTAATTGTTTCTTCGGTACACCCATTCCAATTTGTCCACTAAAACGACGGCGTGTACAGTAACGACAATACATAGAACATTGATTTGTTACTAAGAATAGTACACGGTCTGGATAACGATGTGTTAGCCCTGGAACTGGTGAATCTTCATCTTCGTGAAGTGGATCTTCTAAATCATATTTTGTTTTATATAACTCTTCCGAAATCGGTACTGATTGCATCCGAATCGGACAGCGTGGATCATCAGGATTCATTAGCCAAGCATAGTACGGTGTAATGTTTAACGGGATCGTTTTCGTTGAAATTTTAACGCCCTCTTCTTCTTCAGGTGTTAAGTTAATTACTTTTCTTAAGTCATCTAACGTTTTGATCGTATTCGTTAATTGCCAAACCCAATCATTCCATTGCTCTTCAGTAACATCTTTCCATAATTCGATATCCTTCCAGTGACGATTTGGTTTGTATACATCATGTAACATTGCTATTCCCCCTTTTTATACGCTCATCCTTTATATAAGCAATAGTTATGCCAACTTTACATTGTTGATAAGTAAATGTGCGGAGAACCCTATTACATAAGCGAAAAAATATTTTTAAGCGTTGTATGAAATCAATACTTAACATCATATTCATTACTTTTTATATATGTAAACGCTCTTTTATTCGTGCAAACACACAAAAACCGCCGATTATTCGGCGGTTTTGTCGTACTTGCTCAGTTTATATTGAAGCGTTTGACGAGGGATACCTAACATTTTTGCGGCTTGTAATATATTCCCTTCCGTTTCAATCAACGCTTGATCTATTAATTCTTTTTCTGTTTGATGAAGTGCTTCTCTAAGTGGCATTATACCCTTCTTCTTCGAAAAATTCTCTTTCCGAAATGTACGTGGTAAACAATTGGCTGTTAATGTATTCCCTTCTGCAATAATAACAGCATGTTCAATCGTATGTTTTAACTCCCGGACATTTCCAGGCCACTGATAAGCTTGCAGTCTATCTTTCGCTTCCTCATCAATTTGAAGTACACCTTTTTTATAACTTTTATTATATTCTTTCAAAAAATATGATGCTAATAATAATACATCCTCAGTTCTTTCACGAAGCGGTGGGATATATAATGAAAATACGTTTAAGCGATAATATAAATCAGTGCGAATTTTATTCTCTCGTAAACATATTTCTGGAGGCTGGTTCATTGCGGTAATAACACGAACATCTACTTTTCTCGTCTTATTATCACCAATTCTTCTAATGACTCCATCTTCTAACACTCGTAACATTTTTGCCTGCAAATCAAGAGGCATTGAATTCAGTTCATCTAAAAATAATGTACCACCATCAACAAGTTCAAATAGCCCAGCTCTTTCAATCGCTCCTGTATAGCTTCCTTTTGTCGTTCCAAACAATAAACTTTCTAATAACGACTCTGGTAAAGCTGCACAGTTTTGTGCAATAAATGGCTTGTTTTTTCTTTTAGAAGCTTCATGAATTGCTTGTACGAACAGTTCTTTTCCTGTTCCTGTTTCACCATATATTAAAACATTTGCGTCTGTTGGTGCTACTTTTTGTGCTAACTCTTTCGTCTGTTTAAACCGCGTATCATTTGTCACTATCGTCTCAAATGCAGCATGCTTTTTAATCACTTTTTTTCTAGATGATCGCTTTATTTTCGACTGTAAGTCAACAATTGTGTCAGTAAGTTTTTGAATTGTAGAGTAATCCTTTGCAATTTCAACAGCCCCAGCAATATTCCCATCTATAAAAATAGGTAACGTCGTATTTACTGTACAAACATCTTCACCATTTAAATTTTGATAATGCTGTGCTTGATGTACGATAGGTTTTTTTGTATCTAGTACTTTCATCAATGTACTCGTTTCCCTTGATAAAGACGGGAACGCTTCTAATAGATGTTTCCCTAACACTTTTTCAATCTTCGATCCATCGTGTTTTGCAGCTACAGAATTATAAAATATTGTAATTCCATTTTCATCTACAGCGTGTATAGCCTCATCAATACTGCCCAAAATCGCTTCAATGACTTCTTGTGTCGAAACTGCTAGCAATGTCATCCCCCCTCTTGCCGAAAATCCAGCAATTACATGCCGAATTTTCGGCACACCTATGTGCGATTGTAAGCATGACGATTCCGTTCTATAATTTTGACCAATTTTATATTTTCATTAGATAACTCGAAACTCTAATTAGTATAGCTTTTCGAACACCCAGCTCCACCTAACTGTTTTGCTTTACAGCCGAATTTTGAGGCGGAAGTTTTACTGCTTTAGAATAGCTAGATAGATCTTTCACCCATATATTCATATCTTCCAACTTATCGAAAATGTAGCAATTATTCGCCAGTCTTCCTGTATACGTATAGCCTAATTGATGAAAGGCAGCATTCATTCCGAAAGAAAGCGATCGAGCAATTGTATAGGAGCAGAAAATAGATCTTTCTCGAAGCTCTTCCTCTAATTTAATTAGTAAACTTTTCATAAATCCATGTTTACGATATTCAGGTAAAGTAGCACAATTCGTTAATTCTGCATTCCCTTCTTTTATATTCATTTCTGCAGATGCTGTACTAATAATTTTCCCCTCAAATTCATATACGTAGTAAATTGTATCGTCTTCTTTCATCGTCTGTAATACATAACTCGCTTCATTTAAAGGTGTCGGATACACTTCAAATACTTTTCCGAATACAGTTGCTAATTCTTCTGCATCTTCTTCATTCGCTTTTCTCAGCAAAAATTTCTCTGGAACTACTTTTTCTTTTATTTCTTTTCCTTTTACACCGCTTAATATAGTATCTTCCTCAGTCCAATGCATACTATTTCGTCTTTCATCATTATTATATTTCACAAAAAAGTATGCATCGTGTCCTTGAAAATAATGAGGTATCGTTGCTTCCAACAAAAAACCGAAAGAGAGCCATGTTGAAACATGCTCTCCCTTTCCTTTAATAATACATTTAGTGAAAGAATGCTTCTCTGCTAGTTCGTCAATTGTCTGTATAATACTTTCAACATTTCCTGTATAGTGATCTACCCGAATACGCTTATTAAAATAATCTAAAACGCCTTCTACTGTATAACAATTCGTCTGTTCTCTAAAAGATTCATAGTATTTCATTTTTTCACCTCACACCAATCTAGTAATGTACATGCAATAATTTTTGCGGCAGCTATCATTTTATCAACTTCTATATATTCGTTTGGATAGTGTGCTACTTTCGTCTCTCCTGGACCAAATACTATTGTTGGTACGTTTGCAATTTGTGTAAATAAACCTCCATCAGTCCCCCACGGAGATGCTTCAATAATTGGTTCGTTCCCTTCGATTTCAACAAAGTTGTGATGAAGTGTCGTAATGAGTTCATGATTCTCTTCTAATTCACCAGGAACCCATCTCGCTCCAAACCACTCTACTTCTACTGGATTTTCAACAAACCAATTGTCCACATCATTTAATTCAACAATCCAATTCTCAAACTCTTCTTTTGCCGCCTCTATAGTCTCATTCGGCGCAACACCGCATCTTCCTTCTAAAATTAATTCATCTGGAACAGAACTTGGCCAACTCCCTCCTTCAATTTTCCCAATGTTAATTGGAATTGGAATCGGAATCCCTTTAAATAACGGATCTGTAATTCGACTATTTCTTTTCTCCTCTAGCTTTCTTACATGTTCTATAACAAACATACTTTTTTCAATTGCACTAACCCCTTCATAACGCGTTCCACCGTGTGCAGCTTTCCCTTTTACACGTAAACGAAACCACATGGAACCTTGTTGTTTCGGGAAAAACTTCATATTAGTAGGCTCTGGAATAATGACACCATCTGCCTTATATCCTCGTAATATAGTTGCTAATGTCCCTGCTCCGCCACTTTCCTCTTCTATTACACTTTGAAAATAGATGTCTCCTTTTAATGCAATGCTAGATTCAATAATCGCTTCCATCGCAAGCATGAGTGCGACATTTCCGCCTTTCATATCCGTCGTTCCACGGCCATATATACGATTTCCTATTTTCTCACCGCTATAAGGATGATGTTCCCACTGATTGACATCCCCTTCTGGAACTACATCAATATGCCCATTTAATATCATAGATTTCCCGTCTCCACTTCCTTTTAAAGTTGCTACAATATTTGGGCTATCTGAAAAACTTGTACGGGGTGATACAAAATAAGGATGATCTTTCATTTTAGAAAAAGAAGGCTCCCATATATCGAGGTCCAAACCTAATTCACGTAATTTTTCAATCACAATCGCCTGCGCACCGCTTTCATCACCAGATACGCTCTTTTCTTGAATTAATCGTTTTAAAAATTTCACACTTTCTTCTTCATGTCTCTCAATATAATCACAAACTTGCTTTTTTAATTGCTCCATATATTACATCTCCCTTCATTCAATTACTAGTAAGTTAGAACTAATTTGAAAATCCGCTTCTGTATGTCGTTTTATATCTTCTACTGTGTATGGGCTCATTAATTCTTGTAATATAAGTCCACTCGGAGTTACCTCCATGACCGCCATATCAGTAATAATTAAATCTACACATTTCTTTGAAGTTAATGGCAATGTACACTCTGAAACAATTTTTGCATTTCCGTACTTATCAACATGATTCATCACAACAACGACCCGCTTCGCTTTTTGTGCTAAATCCATTGCTCCACCAATACCTGGAACACGTTTTCCAGGTACAATCCAGTTTGCTAAATCACCATTTTCACTTACTTGTAATGAACCAAGAATCGTTATATCTAGCAAACCTTTTCGAATCATCCCAAACGCTGTGCAACTATCGAAATAACTCGCTCCTGTTATAAGAGAAGTTGGTAAACCTGCTGCATTACACAAGTTTTCGTCTTCATTCCCTTTACTTGGCGTTGGTCCCATGCCGACGATTCCATTTTCCGCATGAAACATAACATTTATATCGTCAGGCAAATGATTTGGTACAAGCGATGGTATGCCAATACCTAAATTTACAATCATACCATTTTGTATTTCTTTCGCCGCACGCCTAGCAATCTTATCCCTCACTTCTACGCCCATACCCATTTCCAGTTCACTCCTTCCGACGGTACAATATAATTTACGAAAACACCTGGAACGACAATTTCCTCTGGATCTAAACTTCCTAGCGGGACTATTTCTTCTGCTTCTACAATTGTTATATCCCCAGCCATTGCTACGTGAGGATTCATATTTCGTGCACTTTTGTCAAATACAAGGTTACCAAACGGATCTGCCTTTTTCGCATATACAATTGAAACTTCAGCAGTTAATGCTGTTTCAACTAAATATGTCTTACCGTTCATTTCAACTGTTCGTTTTCCCTCTTCCACAATCGTATCAACACCAACATCAACTAAAATACCACCAAGACCAACACCACCTGCGCGAATGCGTTCCGCTAATGTTCCCTGCGGAGAAAACTCAATTTGTAATCTTCCCTCGTTTAGTTGCCTTCCTGCATTTGGGTTGGATCCAATGTGAGAAGTAATTAGTGATTTAACTCTTTCATTTGTAACAAGACGACCGATACCTACATCAGGAAATCCAGTGTCATTTCCAATCAAATTTAAATTTGTAACGCCTTTTTCTAAAATTGCCTGTATTAAAGATGGAGGGGATCCAATCCCTCCAAATCCCCCAAACATTAATGTCATATCATCATGGAACAAAGAAATTACTTCCTCAATTTCTTTTAATTTACCGAATGTATTTGTAATAGTTGTCATGCGATACTATGCCCTCCTTTTTGCATCATCTCTTCCACACTTTTAGAGAAAATTGAAAGTAATTCATCTAACTCGGAATATGTAGTTGTCATTGGCGGTGCTACAAGCAGTGCACTATCTTCTTTTCCTGCTTGCCCTGAAACTGCTTGATATAAAAGCAGGCCATTTTTAGCTGCAACTGAAATAAGCTCCGACGCTTTTGTAAACGGTTGCAATTCTACTCCGATTAGCAACCCTTTTCCGCGCACATCAGCAATGATTGTCGATTGTTGCTGAACTTTCTGTAAGCCTTTTATTAAATACTCTCCCTTTTCTGCTGTTTTTTCAGGGAGATTATGTTTCTCCATATATTCAATAACAGCTAAAGCCGTTGCTGCAGACAATGGATTTGCACTTAACGTATGACCGCTCATTACTGAACGTGACCCACGTAATATTGGCTCCATAACACGATCACTTACAACTGTCGCTGCCATCGGTGTATATCCCGCTCCTAACCCTTTACCAAGTGTCATAATATCCGGTTCTACACCCCAATGCTCCATCGCAAACCATGCTCCAGTACGACCAAGCCCAGTCATTACTTCATCCGCAATAAATAAAATATCGTAATGGTCGCAAATATCTTTAATGACTTTATAATAGTCTTTCGGCGGAACAACCGCGCCTCCAGCTGCTCCGATAATCGGCTCAGCAATAAAAGCAGCAATATGCTCTGCACCAATTCTTTCAATTGATCTTTCTAGTTCAGTCGCACATGCCAGCTGACAAGTTGGATATACCTTTTGAACAGGGCATCTGAAACAATATGGAGCTGGTATAGTCGGATAATCTTCCAAAATAGATACGAAACGTTGTCTACGTAGTGGGTGACCAGACATCGATAACGCACCCATCGTAATGCCGTGATAACTCATCCATCTTGATAATATTTTGTGTTTCCCTTGAATGCCTCGCTCTTGAAAATGCTGAATTGCAATTTTCATAGCTGTTTCATTTGCTTCCGTACCACTATTTACAAAGAAACTCCAGTTCAAATCTCCTACACTTAAATCACTTAACTTCTTCGCTAATTTTTCAGCTGGTTCACTCGTAAACTGTGATCTATAAACAAAAGCAATCTCCTCAGCTTGCTTTTTAATAACGTCTGCAATCTCCTTTACGCCATGCCCAATACCTGCCGTAATTGCTCCTGACGAACCATCAAAATATTTATTGCCATTTTGATCATACAAATAAACACCTTTTCCATGTGAAATCATTGGATACGGCTGACCAACAAGTGGTTTAATTAAGTAATCGCGCATAGCGCTCCCCCATTTCTCCAATTTGTATATATATATGAAGAAAATTGACGTTTCTTTCATAAAAAAGAATCCTCTGCAAAAGCAGTGAATTTATCAAAAAACTATTATAAAATATACAAATGAGTGCTTAAAAATATTTATAAAACAGAAAATTCAGAACTCAAAACGAAGACCAACCCTTTTCTATACGCCCAAATAACCCTCCCTTTTATATGAAATGACTACATCACCAAATGGTTTTATAGCATAATGCCAGCTGCCCTTATATGCCGACATTCTGTACACTTCGACGGAACTCCGGTTAAACTCCTTCCTATTATCCTACTTTAAATTGCATATTTTAAAACAAATTTCGACACCCTGCCTTACTAATCAATTCAGATTCATATTTAATATGTAAACTTTTCATTTTTAAACTATAAAAAAAGAACCGATTAACCACACTAATCAGTTCGTCATGACGCTCTCTTATGGGTTAATACTGTCAATTGCTTAAATAAATAGAAAAATCAAGTTTACAAATTCATCCTACAGCCTATAAGACAAAACCTTTTCATAACTTCATTCACAATTACTATCGGGATATCCCTATCCCGAAGTGGCACCCCTTTCCTCAGATTCAAACTACCTTTCCTTTATAATTTATGTAGGACAATTATCACTTTGTATGTGTATTTGCCTATAATTTAAAAAAACTCTAGTTTTCTAGCGATTGTTGGACATGTATTCAATATGTTAATTGAAATGCACTGTCAATTTGGCATTTATATGTTTTTACTTTCGTGCAGTCATATGTACTGCTTTAATCTACGAAATACTCGTAAGTACCAGCACCTCTTTATGACGACATATTTGTTGTCAATTTTTAATTTTCCCTTTATAAAATTATTTTTTTCGCATAACCGCTTTCTTGCTTCGCATATAGTTTTAATGATGACAAAGGAGGAATGTTCATGTCTCAACCTGAAATCGAAAAATATGGACAAGAAGTTACGCAATACGAACAGCTCGCACGTTACTATCAGTTTCGTAATCCTAAAAAATATATAGAATTATATATGAAATATTGCGATGCACTATCGAAACTTGTACAGGCGTATGAAACAAGGGATTCACAAGAAGCTGCTTTACCGTCACATATAAGAATTTTTCATGCCGATCCAAATATACCGGCGGTTGACATTTTAGTAAACGGACAAAAGATTATTAAAAATATTTCATTTAAGCAATTCAGCCCTTATTTATCATTAGTACAAGGTAAATACCGTATAGATATTGTACCCGTCGGAAATGAAACTCCAATCTTTTCAGCATTGGTACCAATAATGGGAAATCATACTTATACTCTTGCTGCAATAAACAGTGATAATCACCTACAATTACAACCTATACTTGATAATACACATTTACCAGCTGGTCAAGCCAAAATACGCTTTGCACATTTCTCTCCAGATACCCCTGTTGTAAATGTAGATTTAAAAGATGGGGATCATTTATTTGAAAATGTACTCTTTAAACAAATAACAGATTTTTTGCAAGTTAGCCCCGGTACAGCAGATATTGAAATTTCACTCGCAGATAATAAAAACGTTTTATTGACTATACCGAAATTCAATGTTGAACCAAATGTTATTTATACAATTTCAATAGCAGGTTATTCAAATAAAGATCCTAAATTAGAAGCAGTTATACTTACAAATTAAAACAGTCTACACCATTCATTTGGTGTAGACTGTTTATTTTTGAAATGCAATTTGAAATTCTGTCCAATCGTTATCTGATCGACACATAATGGACCCATTATGTTTTTCCACAATTTGTTTACATACAAATAATCCAATACCTGTTCCTAACTTTTTAGTAGTTACAAATGGTTCAAAAATCGTTTCTACATTTTCAGCTGGAATCATTGGCCCATTATTTTTTATCACAATTCGAATAGCTTGATCTTCTTCAAATACATCAATGATAATTTTCCGTTCTTCTTTCATTGATTCAAGAGCATCAATTGAATTCATTAATATGTTTAAAAATACTTGTCTCACTTCACTTCGATAGCCAACAAGCGGAATTGGATACGGTAAATTCTTTTCAATCGAAACATTCGCATTGACCAAACTCGGATATAAGAATTGTATAATGTCTTGAAACAAGTCATTAAGCCAAAACCGTTCCGATTCATTCCACATTTCTTTTTTCGATACGAGTAAAAATTGCGAAATACGAAAATTTAATTGATCTAATTCATGCGAAATAATATCTAAATACGATAAACTCGGATGATCTGCCTTTAATAATTTGACAAATCCCATAATGGAAGTAAGCGGATTACGAAATTCATGTACAAAACTAGCTGACATTTGCCCTAAAATCGTCAGCCTTTCTTTATGTGTTTCGTTAATATATTGCTGTTTTTCCTCTAAATTCTTCGATATAATTTCCGAGTATTTTAAAACGGTATAATAAATTAATTTGTCAAAACAAGTATGTATTTTTGCCATAATTGGTTTCAATTCACGAGCACTAACATCTAATTCACACATCGCTTCGAAAAGTTCATTTCTTCCCACGTTTGCGTTATAGACAAAATCTCCAATATTCGCATCTGCTCCAGCACGTTCAATAGCAATTTTCTCGCATAACGGTTGAAGATAAGTTATATCTTTATCTTCCATAGTAAGTTCGATAATTAACTCTAGTAAATCCTCTCCATTTTGAACTACTTCTAGTTTAAATGGATCTTTTTCGGAAATTATCATTTTGTTTTTCCAGTTCTCTACGAATTGGTGCCTATTGTTTTTCAAGTGTGAACAAAATATTTCTTTAATATCCTTATCGATTGGAAAAACCTCCATTCCCTCCATTTCCATACGACGAATACCCTTTATATTTTGAATATTAACACAAAAAATACGATTCGTTAATAGATTTTTGTCACATTTTGTTAATTTCTGTTGATAAAATTAATTTTTTCTTTCTTATTTAACTAATTGTATTCACATACCCTTTTTCCTTCACATATTTTCATTATTTCCGTAGTCAAAATGACTTTTTTTGCATCATTTTTAATTCTTGCGTACAATAGAAAATGAAAGGTGTGAAAAATATGGTAAATAAAAATGTGGAAGATTATCTCCAAGAAGGCATTTACGGCCAAAAGCAAAGCAAACCAGAAGAACGTAATATGTATTTAACTACATTACGTGAGCGTGTAGAAATCGCTTTAACAATCGGTCAAGTAATGCAAAGTAATGTATATTCTGAAGTGGCAAGTAGTATGCGCCCTTCTCAATCATTACAAATATTCCTAAATGGTGGCATTGCTTACTCACATTTATCAAAATACATTAAATTAGCAAATGAAAAAAATGTTCCCTTTACAATTGTACAAAATAAAGGAACAGAAACACCAATTGGTTTAGTACTATCTCATAGCACCGCTGTAGATAAAGAGCATATTTATGTAGAAGATACTATTTTTAAACAAGAAATGAAGTAAAAGGTACACTTAATTAAATAGTAACTAGAAACGTAAAAAACACTAAAAAAACGAGTATGGAATCGTAAACATTTTCCTACTCGTTTTTTAGTGCAATGTTTAAGTTCTATATGCTTTATTTTTTAATACATACTAATTTCATTTCTGTCATTTCTTCTATTGCATATTTAATTCCTTCACGCCCCGTGCCACTTTCTTTCACACCACCATAAGGCATATGATCTACTCTGAACGTTGGAATATCATTAATCATGACACCACCAACCTCTAACTCATCGATTGCACGCATTGCTTTAAATAAATTATTTGTAAATACTCCTGCCTGTAAGCCGTAACGCGAATTATTTACTTGCTCAATCGCTTCATCAAATTCTTTAAATGTATTTACTGTCATGAGTGGACCGAATACTTCTTGACACTGCACTGATACATGATCTGGAACATTTGTTAATACAGTCGGTTCAAAGATTCTTGCATCCCGCTTCTTACCACCGCATAAAACAGTTGCTCCTTCCTCAATTGCTTCTTGAACCCACATATCAATTCGCTCTACATCTTTTTTTGAAATTAAAGCTGATACATCCGTTTCTTCAAGCAGTGGATCCCCAACAACAACTGATTCCATCGCTTTCTTTAGCTTCGAATGAAATTCATGCTTTTTCGTTTCATGTACAAAAACACGTTGTACTGAAATACAAACTTGCCCATTATTAACAAATGCTCCCCATTTTACACGTTCAACTATTTCATCTGTTAACTCTACATCTTCATCAATAATAACAGCAGCATTTGATCCTAGTTCTAACGTAACTCGTTTTAACCCAGCCTTTTGTTTTATTCCGATTCCAACTTTTGGACTTCCGGTAAAAGTAATAGAAGCAACATAATCATTTTTAACGATTGCCTCACCAACCGTGGAGCCAGGACCAGAAATGATATTTAAAGCTCCATTTGGCAATCCTGCCTCTTCAAATAACTCAACTAATGCATAAGATGATAATGGCGTTTGATCAGCTGGCTTTAACACAACTGTATTTCCGGCAGCAATTGCAGGTCCAACTTTATGCGCAACTAAATTTAATGGGAAATTAAATGGGGTAATAGCCCCTATAACCCCAATCGGCTTTCGGATTGTATATGCAATACGCCCATCCGCACCAGGTGCGGCGTCTAATGGCAATGTCTCACCATATATACGCTTCGCTTCTTCAGCTGCAAATTTGTACGTTTGAACAGTACGATCTACTTCTCCCCTTGCAGCACGTATTGGTTTTGCAGCTTCTTTTGCAATAATCTCTGCAAATTCTTCTCTTCTTTCATCCATTTTTTGTGCAACCTTCTCTAAAATAGTCGCTCGATCATATGCAGATAATTTATTCATTTTTGTCATTGCATTTTTTGCAGCAGTAACAGCCTCTTTTACATCTTCTTCCGTTCCTTGTGCAATTTCTGCTAATGTTTCTTCAGAATATGGTGCGTATAATGGTTTATACGTGTTTACAGATTTCCAATCTCCGTTTATATATAAATGCTTTTTCATACTTCTTCTCCTTCCAAATATATGTATACAACAATACTTCACCTAGTGAAAGGTCTGACTTATGTCATTGTATCATAGCCCCTATTCCTCAAAAAACATTATGCTCAAAAAAACTCTGCTATATAGCAGAGTTTACGAGCTAATTTGCTCTTGTAACGAAATTTGTTTTTCATCTTCTAAAATAACAATCGATTCTACTATCTTTGTAACTTCTAATCTTTTTATATAATGTCCATCTAATTCTTTCACACAAAACTTATAATTTTCAATTTCAATGAAATCCTCTTCAGCAATCTCTATATTCTTCGTTAAAATCCAACCACCGATTGTATCAACACCATCATCATCAATCCCTAAACCAAATAACGTATTCACTTCACTAACAAGTACTTTTCCCTCTAGTATCGTCTTCGTTTCACTAACTTGTTGAATTTCTGGCTGCTCATCCGTATCAAACTCATCCTGAATATCTCCAACAATTTCTTCCAAAATATCTTCAACAGTAACAAGTCCAGATGTCCCACCATATTCATCTATCAATATAGCAATATGTGTTCTTTCTTTTTGCATTTTTAAAAACAAATCATGAATTGGAATAGAATCGATAACTAAAATAATTGGTCTCATATATTGCTCTACTGTATTCTTATTAACAGCTTTATGTTGTACAAACTCAGTAAAAATATCTTTAAAATTCACAAAACCTATTACGTGGTCTTTGTCGCCATCAACAACTGGATACCTTGTATATTTTTCGCGAGACATTTTTTGCAAAGCTTCTTCAGCGGGCATTTCTTTACTTATAATATTCATTTCAGTTCGAGGTACCATTATTTCTTTTGCAATCCGATCATCAAATTCAAAAATTTTATTTACATATTTATATTCAGATTGATTAATCTCACCATTTTTATAACTTTCTGAAACTAACAACCGTAATTCTTCTTCTGAATGAACCTCATCATGCCCCTTCGGCGGTTTCAGCCCTAGCAGCTTCGTAATGATTCGAGCTGAACCATTTAATAGCCAAATGAATGGGAATGCAATACGATAAAAGAAAATTAACGGCTTAGAAACAAGCAAACTCACTTGTTCAGATTTTTGAATTGCAAATGTTTTTGGGGCCAATTCCCCTATTACAACATGTAAAAAAGTAATTAACAAAAATACTAAAGTTACAGCAAAAATGTCTGCTAGTTGAGTAGAGATATTCCAATTTGCAAAAAGCGTATCAAACATTTGCTTTAACGCAGGTTTACCAAACCACCCAATTCCTAAAGCTGTAACAGTAATTCCTAGCTGACAAGCAGATAAATATTCGTCTAAGTTTGTAATGACTGTTTTGACCGATGTTGCACGATTATTTCCTTCTGCAATTAAATAGTCAATTCGTGAACTTCTCACTTTAACAATTGCAAATTCTGCTGCAACGAAAAATGCCGTTAAGGCAATTAAAACAATCACTATACTTATACTATATATGTCCAAATACTTTTCCTTACTTACATTGTAAGCAAGGAAGCCACCTCCTACTTAATTTTATTCAAGTGAAGTAAGCATTCTAATACTCTAACAAAATTCTACATTAGCAACCACCTTTTTATATATTATATGCATACATAAAAAAGATATTTATCATTATGATAATCTAATTCATTTACACTAGTCAAATTATTCTAAATGTTACGATAAAACATTTTTATTTAAACAAACTATTCTTCTTAACTCAATTTCGTGAAAAAACACTTTCTTTGCCGATTCCACACTTCTTTTGTCGCACTAGAAGGGAACTTACTTCATAGCTCGAAATCATTCAACAGGATATATATAGGAGGGATTATTTTGGAATATAAAACACCATTTATCGCAAAAAAATTAGGTGTTAGCCCAAAGGCTGTTGTCCGGATCGCGCAACAATTAAATCTTACGATAGAAAAAAATAAATATGGTCACTTTATTTTCACACAAGATGATGTCGATCAAATGTTAGAACACCATCTATTTCAAATAGAGCAGTCTCAAAATTCTCAACCTACTCAAAAGACTTCCTCAAATGAGGTTGAAGAATTAAAAACTCAAGTCAATACAATTGTTCAAAACATATCATCGAATGATTTTGAACAATTAGCTGATCAATTAAACACTATTACGAGAAGACTCGATCGAATGGAAGAACAAATGCAAGATAAGGCAAATGATGTCGTCACGTACCAACTTTTACAACACCGTCGTGAAATGGAGGAAATGTTAGAGCGAATTCAAAAGTTAGAAGCTGCCCTAACGAAAGAAGAACCCATTTATATTACTCCTGATTCAAAACCAACATACGAACGAGAAAAGAAACCTAAGCGCCGCAAAATGATTTTTAGTATATTTGGATTATAATTTTTAGACCCTTATTAAAATAATAAGGGTCTTTTTTAATGAAGAGTTATATCCTATAAAAATATTATTCTCTTTATTATACATATTCACTTCGTTTTATTTTGTTAACATAATATTTTTACTGTATTCTGCAATTAATGCCTGTGCATGAGCATTCCCTTGAATCACATCACGAAATTCTTTTAAAGAATATAAATGCGTAACCCCTTTTCGAGCATGAATTCTTACTGGTACACCTTGTAAAGTATCATGAAACTGAAATGGATTATCTATCGGTTCAATTGGAAAACCGAGTGTAAGTAAATACATATACATTCTTTTTGTTACTGCTGCAATGTACCATTCAGCTTTTGTTTCTAACGCATGTATAAATAAAATAGCTGTTAGCCTTTTAAAATGTCCTCTCCCACGAGACGTTTTCGAAATACTTAACTTGCCTATTTCATACACATTCTTCAAATCTTTTACTAAATCATTTTTAGAAAACGGATAGAAAAACTCAGAATTTGATTGTTCAGGTACCGTATACTTAATACATTCTACTGTACCAATAGGATGTTCATCTTCTATTAATAAAAATCGTGATGGATTTAAATTACGTTCTACGAACATTAAGTTTCTTTCTTCACAAAAATCTCCCCATAGTTGCTCGAACCCAAAATGTTCTTCCTTTGTTTGAACACGCTGGAACATATTTAACCGCCTTTCCCATCGTCGCTCTGTTTTTGATAACGCTTTCACTATCTATCATATAAGAACAAATCTTCGTATGCAACTAAAAATATTTATGACTTATTATATTCTGCAAAATGAATTAGATTCCAATTTAATCGACTTTTATCCCGCGCTCACATTCCTTTTAATAACACATTTGTATCACTTTTTAAATCTAAATTACAATATGTTTCTTTCCATACAGCATATAATTCTTCTTAATCTAAAAAAATCCTTTATGAAAAAGGATTTCTTTTACTTCTCAATGCTTTTTAACCACTTTTCAAAAATTTGTACCATCCCATGTTTTCCAGCTAATTTCTCTTCCCCTTGTTTCGTCTTATATGGATATAACTGCAAGAAAACACCGCATCCAGACTCAATTTTTTTACTATGCATATGGCTTCCTGGATATACACAAATGACTTCATAAATTGACCTTCGATAATAGACTCGCTTTCCATCCTGTTCTTCTACATACTTTATAGACCAATACTTATACATTTGCTCAGTTGCTTTCGTATTTCCAACGTGCTGAAAAATATTGTACATTGGACTATACTTCACTTCAATAATAATAGAAGATTTATATACGTATTTCCCATCTTCTTTTACATAACAGTCTAAGCGAATATCTGGCTTCTTCGTATCCTCACCATTGTAAAAATTACTCCCTTTACTTAATGCAATAAGAGGATGTGTTTCAATTAAGTCATTAAATGCGACATGCACCTTTATATCATCTCGTTGTAAAACTACTGTCGTTCCATCTTGTAATCCATCTACATAAAAATGTTCTTGTATTTGTTCACGAATGGAATTTCTAGCCTCAAAACCAATTTGCTCTAAAATTGAAATAACGATAAAAAAAGCGTAATATTCATACACTAAAAACGTTGGCTTATTAACAAATAATAACGATGGAGATTGATCCGTATATTGCGGGAGTACTTCTAAATGATGTAGTAATTGTTGATGTGGTATCGGTAAATCATGTAAGTTCATGTTACTCGTTTCAGTAACTTCCCTCCAAAACGAGGAGTGCATTAATATTTGAAAGTATTGTACATTTTCATGAACAATATGCGCCAATATTTTATATTCTTGTATTTTCATTGAGCTCTTTCGTAAATCAGCTTCTTTTAGTAAATGTATATTTTTATATTTTTGCTTCTCTCTATCGGTTACTGATCCATTACGCTCAATTGTTTGTATAATCGTTTTTACGGCTTGAAACTCTTCTGATTTTTTCTTTTTCTCTCTTTCTAATATTTCAATTGTTTGACGTAAAAAACTTTTAGCTTCAATTAAATAATGATGAAATTGCATCGCTTTATATTTAAGAAATGCATTTTCCTTACTATTTTTTTGTTCCATAAACTTACGATTATAATGTTTTGCATAAGGTTTTCTTTCTGCCACTATCGTTCCTTTTCTTGTTGGCTTTCTCTCTTTTCCTTCCCATTTATATGCATTTATAAATTTTGAGCTTGATTCTATTTTCTTAAAGATTTGCTTTATCATCTTCATTTTTTGGGGTAACTTTCTAAGCAACACTAAATAAGAAGAATCCTCAATATCGCTAAGTGCAGAGAAAGTCTTTTTATAATAACCTCTATCCAAAATCAACTCATTTAAAATTGACTTCACATAGTCTTGAATCATTTCAAATTGATCATCAAAAAAGTTTTTCGGTACGATTTGAAAAGCGCCATAATACGTTGTATCTTCTATACGCACTTCAAAATGGTATAAACCACAGCGCCATGGATAAAAGAATTCTGTTTTCCCATGCTCATATATTAATACTCTTTGTTTTTTTTCATTTATTTCATATTGAGCCTCTTTTATATTTTTCTGTCCCTCATATACTTTATTCCATATAAAAGTAATATTCATTGGAATTTCATAATTGTACTGCAATCTAATTGGTTTTAATTCTTGTACTTTATAAATACATTGAACTAATGCTGTAGTAGATGTACAAAGACGATTCAATAAAATATAATCTCCTTTCCCCTCATTTCCAATGATTAACTTTAATACAAAAGGGAGCGTTTCATTCGTATCAACGATTTTTGTTTCGTAACGCCCTTCATTTTGCATATCCATACAGCTCCAGTTCCCTACGTTTTTCTCGTATATATGCTAAAGAGTGTTCAAATGTAGATACTCTGTTTGCAAGTGCAGATTGCAAAAGAGGTACTAAGATCGCTCCCCTTTTTGCTTCTTCAGAAAGTAAAGAACCAACCATCATTTCGGTCCCTCTAATTTTCGTCAATACACGCTGCTTTATTTGTAAATCAAACCCCTCTTCTCTACTGATCATATAGGTATGGTTATTTTGGAACGGTATGTTTTGCAAATAAGTCGCAATTGCATTTGCACATCGGAAAGAAATTCCCTTAGACGCATCATGTGATGACAATACGACATGCAACTTATCTAATAGCTCTAATTCTTCTTCAGAAAACACTTCAATCATCGCTTTATTTCTCATCCAATTTATCCGAAATTCTCCTGCTGTTACTTTCAAAGGTGGGTGTAATACGACTTTCCCCTGTTCCATGCCCATCTCACAAAACGGAATTTTCTGTAACGTTATTAGGTTCGTTCGGTCTAATAATCGATCAGAGAGCTCTTTCGTTGTTTCATCAAAATTCACAGTACCTACAAATATAATATTTTCTCCAATTTCAATTGTTGACGGAATTGAATTCTCTATGTCCTGTACACCCTCATACAAGTTTAAAATACGATTTTTTGTTTCAAGTTGAAGAACAGATAGAAACGGAGTAAACCAATGCTCAATATGAGACATGTTCATTTCATCAAAAACGATTATATACAGTTGATTTGGATTTTCTTTCGCCTTCATTAACGTCCTAACTAACTTCGTTTCACTTTCAATAAAAGTACCATTTGGATGAAGGTAACCAAGTAAATCATGTGGTTCTTGATACGATGGCGAAATTGGAATCCAAACCAATTCTTCTCCATACTGTAATCCTAATGCTTCTGCATAAGTTTGCACAAAACGCGATTTCCCAACGCCCGGTATACCACCAAGAATTGTTAACATATTTGTTTTTACACTTATATGGAAATTATAAATATCCGTTTCATCCAAATATAGCCCTTTATTACGCACCATACTTTGTACATACTGTAAAAAGGACGATTCACGCTCATCCCATTCCCATTCATCTTTTTGCACTTTTATATCTTCTACTTCAACTAGCTTACCTTCTTCATGCATTCGTTTCTTTAATTGCTCATACACATGATCACTTACAAAATACAATTGATCTTCTACCGCTATTTCTACATACTTCGTCCAATCACTGCAGTTTATATATTTACATTCCCGATTCTGTTCAAAATATGCGATTGAGCTAATTGATGACTTTAAGGATATGTTTCCATACAGTCTTCCATCGTGCCACAATAATTCAGGAGGCTCAAAGTCCTTCGGAAATTTAGGCATTAGGAATGATAAATAACCGTTGCTAAGTTTTCGTTCTAAAGACTCTCTTTTTTTATTATTTGTAACTTTAGGTGCCGGAATCATTTTATAGCTACTTGCTATTTCTTTCGGTTCTTCTGTACATATTAACTCCACGTATACATTTCCTCTTTCATAATAAAGACGAAACATCACTAATTGCTTTTCTAATTTTCTCTTCTTTAATTCCGAAAAGATTTTTTCATTCTTTTTATTGCTACATAACCCTTCAAATACATATGGTTCATTTGCAAATTGTTCCTGTAAAGTGAATGGTATTGGCGATAAGCATTGTACAAAGAAATTCTCTCCACTCTTCTCTTTTTCAGCTTTTGTAAATTTCCCTAAAAATCTCATATAGTACATTCGTTTTATAAAACTTGGCTGAAGAGCTTTATGTAATTTCACCTTAGTCACCTTCTTTTTTCATACTATTCTTAGTGTATGAAAGAAACGAAAAACTAGAAATAAAAAACCTGACGTTATCCGCCAGGTTCAAAATTAAAACGTATATTAATGAGAAGGAAATGCTTTTTTCTCTTGTAAAATTGCATTATGAGCAATTTTCATTTTAGCAAGTACGTAACGTAATCGATCTTCAGCGTTTTCATCTTTACTTTTTTGCAATTCCGCCAAATTTTCAACAGAACTAGCTAAATTCTCAATGACTCCTCTCAGTTCAGGATGATGATTAAAAAAAGATTCTTGCACTAATACTTTCCTTAACTCACTAGCTAAATCAATTATTCTAGACAACTGTTCTTTTTCTTCCATTCTCATCCCTCCTGAATATCTTATGTAGTAAATATTCTCTAAACAAAGAAAAAAGCCCTTTAAATGAAAAGGACTTTTTACATTTTTATATTTCCAGTTAATAACATATACAGTGATGTGATAGCCGCAATAATAATTGCCCACATCACATATTTCTCTGCACCTGCAAAGCAACGGTTCCCTTGTTCTTTTCTTGCAAACGTGTAAACAATAATTCCAATTCCATACACAATTGAAACGAGTAGTAAATTCTTTAAACCAGCTGCGTAAAGAAGCCATACAGAGTAAATAGAAGCAATTAAAGCTAACGCTCCGTTTTTTAATTTAGCGTCTTTTAGCTCGTTTGTAATGACTAATTTAAATTGGAATAACGCTGATAATAAATATGGTAATAAAATTGATGTTGATGCAATGAAATACATAATTTGATATGTTGATTCTGAAAACAGAACGATGATAAATATAATTTGGGCAACACCATTTGAAATCCATAATGCCATGTGCGGTGTTTGCTTTTTATTTGTTTTCGTAAAAACTTTAGGAAATACGCCATCTTTTCCTGCTACATGAGAAATTTCAGAAACAAGTAAAAACCAGCCAATTAATGTACCGACAAGTGAAGCAACTAACCCGATGTTAATCGCAACTGCACCCCATGGACCAACAACATGCTCTAATACATGTCCCATTGACGGAGTTTCTAACACAGAAAGTTCGCTTCTTGTCATCGCTCCCATTGACAGAACAGAAATTAAAATATAAATGGACATTACTAAAATAAGTCCCATTACTGTTGCCTTACCAACATCTCGGCTATTCTTCGCTCTTCCGGATAATACAACCGCTCCTTCAACTCCAATGAAAACCCAAAGTGTTACAAGCATTGTATTTTTCACTTGACCAAGTATAGCGGAAAGTGAGAGCGTTCCTTCTCCCCAAAAATCATGTGTAAATGTATCCCAGCGAAAGGCTGTTACCATTACAACAATAAATAATACGATTGGAACCAATTTCCCTATCGTTGCAATAACATTCATAATAGAAGCTTCACGGATTCCAAATAAAATTAGAAAATGAAGTGTCCATAATAAAAGTGATGCCCCAACGATAGACGCAACATTATTTCCTCCTTTGAAAATTGGAAAGAAATAACCTAATGTACTAAACAGTAACATAATTGTTGCGACATTACCTAAGATTCCTGCTAGCCAATATCCCCAAGCACTATTAAATCCAATATATTCACCGAAACCAGCACGTGCATAACTATAAATTCCACCTTCAAGTTCCGGTTTTTGTCTTGCTAACGTTTGATATACGAGCGCAAGTGGAATCATTCCCATCGCTGTAATACACCAGCCAATTATTATTGCGCCACTGTTTGCTCCTACTGCTAAATCATGCGGTAAACTAAAAACACCGCCACCAACCATTGTTCCAACTACTAATGCGATTAACGGAAAAAATCCTAACTTCTTTTCTATTTGTACCACCCCATCTGTCATTCTAGGTGTTATGTTCGTTCAACTATTAAAGTCACCTTTTTCTCTAATAGACGTTTCTCTTATATTTTTTCAGGAAAACATTACTTATTCTAAAAGAAAATGAGCAAAAATGGAATACTTTTTTGAAAAAATGTATAAGTATGCACAAAAAAACCGCTCATTTTGTAATGAACGGTCATTTCAAACATATAAATTTGTATATTTCTTGTAAATTTAACGAAGTAATTTCTCTTTTTGTAAAAATTGTTTTGCGACTTCTTCACTATTTTTACCATTTACGTTAACTTCATAATTCATTTTTCGCATTTCTTCATCTGTAATCTTTCCAGATAATTTATTTAATACCTTTTCAAGTTCAGGATATTTCTTTAACGTTTCTTTTCTTAATAATGGTGCTCCTTGATAAGGTGGGAATAACCCTTTATCATCTTTTAGCACTTTTAGTCCGTATTGCTCCAATTCACTATCTGTTGAATATGCATCGATTACGTTAACATCTCCAGATTGAATTGCGCTATAACGCAACTTCGGCTCCATCGTTTTAATATTTGAAAACTTATAGTTATATAATTTTTGCATTCCTTTATAACCGTCTTCACGATCAGCAAACTCTAATGTAAATCCTACTTTAGCATTTTGTGCAATATTTCCCAAATCAGAAATTGTATTTATATTATTTTGATCTGCTATTTTTTTCGGCATAGCTAGTGCATATGTATTGTTATACTCCATTGGCTTCAACATAACCATATTATATTTCTTTTCCATTCCAACGCGAGCCTGATCATATACTTCATCACGATTTGTGCTCTTTGGTTCTTCTTTCACGAAAGTAGATAATGCTGTTCCTGAAAATTCTGGGTATATATCTACTTCCCCTGATTTCAACGCTTCAAATACAAATGCTGTTTTTCCAAGACCTGGTTTTAATTGTACGTGTAAATCGGTATCTTGTTCAATAAGCTGCTTATACATTTGAATTAAAATTTCAGGTTCTGATCCAAGTTTGCCCGCAATAACAATATCTTTCTTTTCTGTACTCCAAAGAAATGGAGAAGCAATCATTACTACAACTATACATATCGTCAATATAACACGCTTAGAAGAGCGTTTCGGTCGTTCAAGTATGCGAAGTACTATATCAAAGAATAAAGCGAGTAACGCGGCTGGTACGGCCCCTAAAATGATAAGTGCATGATCATTTCGATCTATACCTAATAATATAAGCTTACCTAGCCCACCAGCACCAATGAGAGCTGCTAATGTAGCCGTTCCAACAATCAATACCATCGCTGTACGAATACCGGCCATAATGATAGGCAATGCAAGAGGAAGTTCTACCTTCCACAACCTTCTCCAACTATTCATCCCCATAGCTCTCGCCGCTTCTATTAGTGATTCATCTAATTCCCTTATTCCTGTATATGTATTACGTAAAATAGGTAATAGTGCATACACAACTAATGCGATAATCGCTGGAAGTTTTCCAATTCCTACTAACGGAATTAATAGTCCAAGTAATGCAAGTGATGGCACTGTCTGCATTACTGCAGAAGTTCCTATTATAAATTCAGCCATTCGTTCTTTTCTTGTTAATAAAATGCCAAGTGGCACCGCTATAATTACTGCAAAAAATAATGAAATAAGCGATATTTGTAAATGCTCACTTAATGCAGTTAGTAATTCTATTTTTCGTTCTTGGAACGTTTGTATAAAATTAGTCACTGTTTAGCCTCTTTCCTTCATTTGTTCAACAATGTAATTGACAATATGACGACTTGTTAACGCTCCAATATATTGACCATTTTCTTCAACTAGAACGACCTCCTCATCACGCACACGAACTAACGCTTCTTGTAAAGAAGCATGTAATGATAGTGCCTGCCCTTCTAATTGCACACTTTCGTCAAGCGGCAATACATCTGCTACACTTTTCCCCTCATACCAAGTTCGTCCACGATTTCCAATGAACTCCTCTACAAATTCATTTTTCGGATTATGTATAATTCCTTCTGGTGTATCAAGTTGAACAACTTTTCCTTCTTTCATAATACAAATGCGATCTCCAAGTGATAATGCTTCTTGCATATCATGTGTTACGAACACGATTGTTTTTTGAATCTTTTTTTGCAACTGTACAATATCCTTCTGAAGCTGTTCCCTACTTAACGGATCTAGCGCACTAAATGGTTCATCCATAAGAACGATTTTCGGGTTTGCGGCTAATGCTCGCACGACACCGACACGTTGTTTTTGTCCTCCTGATAATTCATCAGGCATACGATCTCGATATATATCCGGATCTAATCCAACCATATGTAACAAGTCATCGACGCGTGCTTTTATGTCCTTTTTGCTCCATTGCCTCATTTCAGGAACAACTGCAATATTTTCAGCGATTGTCATATGAGGAAATAAAGCAATCTGTTGCAACACGTATCCTATATCCCAACGTAATTCGTTTATATTATATTGTTGAATATCTTTTCCATCGATTAAAATCGACCCTTCAGTCGTTTCGATTAAACGATTAATCATCTTCATTGTCGTTGTTTTCCCACAACCACTCGGACCGATGAGAACGAAAAATTCTCCCTTTTTAATTTCTAAATGCAATGAATCCACTGCTTTCGTGCCATCTTCATACGATTTTGACACATGATTAAATTGAATCACAAACACAACTCCTTTACTGTTGTTTCCTTTATTTTGATGGAATATGGCATTCATTTCAAATGATACGCTTTTAAATTAAAAAAGAGCTCGCATTTGAGCTCTAACGGTCGAACAATATTGTTTTCATAATAGCAGCATATTCGCGAACATACATTTTTCTCTTAGAACGCATTGGCGTTTCAGCAGCTAGTGCCTCCATCTTCATGCCTAAACGCTTTGCAATTATTTTTGTTCGATATAAATGATACGTATTACTTACAACTACCGCATGTTTCACATTATATAAATCCATACTAAATTTTAAGTTTTCATACGTATTTGTAGATTGATCTTCTATTAAAATACGACTCTCATCTATACCGTGTACCATTAAATAATTTCTCATGCTGTGAGCTTCCGGTATATCTTCATCTTCTCCTTGACCACCTGAAACAATTACTTTCGCTTCAGGATGGGAAAATAAATACTCCAACGCTACATCCAAACGATTTTGAAGAGATAAAGACGGTCTATCTCCAAATAACTTTGCACCCAGTATAAGAACGTACGGAGAGTGATAGCTCAACTTTTCACGAGTAACTTTGTTCATTCGAAAGGTCATATAAAGGATGTATAGTGGCGGTAATAATAAAATCATAAGAAAGATCCATTTGTTCATAAATAAGTATTCACTCCCTTTCTTGTTATTATATAGAAAAAGAAAGGGAGGCAGAAGTGTTTTTTCAAACGATTGATTTATTAGAAACATGCGCCGCTACTTTACGTTGTGATAGTACATAATAAATAGCGATTCCTAATGAGAAGATCAATATGCAACTTAATACGTAAAACGGCAGCATGACTCCGACTTTAGATACACCCGCTGTAAACAACATTAATAATAAAATTCGTATTCCAGTACCAATTAGGCGAAATAAGCTGTCTACACGTCCCATTACTTCATTTGGAATTTCCTCCATCATCAATACATTTCTCGCCACTCTTGTACCCGCATTTCCAACTGCATGAAAAATTGCAAGTCCATATAAGAAAATTACGGAAGGTTCAATAATCATTACGGTAATTGAAATTACATAAATGAACATCGTCATAACGATTGAAACTTCTGTTTTTACATATTTCATTATGAGTGGAATACAGATTCCTGCAACAACCGCTCCAACACCGTACATCATCCCCTCTATTGCGTATACAGAGGCATTGGCTTTAAGTATATCCGAAATATAAACTGGTATTAAATAATTTGCCATCATAACACCTATAAACGGCATATAAGTGGCCAGTAAGAACCAAAAGAGCTTAGGACGTTTTTTCATAAAGTGAATTCCTTCAAACAATTGCTTCTTAAATGTTATTTTTCTTTTCACTTCTTTTTTCTTTACGTACGGTATACATAAGAAAAGAAAAAATGCTCCAGCAAAAGTTAACATGTCTACTAACAAAATCCACTTCAAAGATACAATTTCAATTAAGAAGCTCGCGGCCGCTCCAGAAATAACTTGTGTTAACTGTCCTTGTATTTCCATCGTTCCACTTAAACTTTTATAATGTTCCGCTTGAAATATCTCTTGGTTGAACGCAAATATTGTAGGATAAAATAATAAATAATAGAATGATCCGGCTATATAAATAAGAATATAGTGAATAGAATAATAAGGTTGCCCCGCAAATCCCCATATAACCATTATTCCAATTACGGCAATTCCGATTCCTTCGTTACATAGCAATAAAGATTTTCTTGAAAAACGATCAATACTTTGCCCAATGAATGGTGTTAATAAAAACATAATGAGGGTTGCAATGATAGAAACATAACCAAACGTTGTCTCTCCTCCACTCTCTTTAATTAACAGCCACGGAATCGTTATCATAACAATTCCGGAACCAATAGCAGATAGACTATTGGCCCCTAGAATGTAATACAAGCGAGAATCATGATAAAGTGAGGACATATCACTCCACTCCTAGTTGCTTTTTCACCTCTTTATATACGCTCATATATGCTTTTAATTCTTTAACTACATCATGAATTAATGGTTTGGCATCTTCCCCAAGTTCACCATCTTGCACATGTAATCCATCAAGCACAACTTGTTTTGGAATGGCATTTGCATAAACACCTCTAGCGACCGTTCGCATGCTGTTTAATGCATTTATTCCACCTTTACCGCCACCAGCAACCGCTAACAACGCAACTGGTTTATGAATAAATTCACTACTACTTAAGTAATCTAAAGAGTTTTTCAGCGCACCGCTCATCGCATTATGATATTCTGGTGTACATAATACAACCCCATCCGCAGCTTTCACTAACGTTTTCAATTTTTTTACTGCCTCTAAATCACGTTGTGACTCTTCTCCATTGTATAAAGGTAACTCCTCAATTGCTAAATCATATAATTCTCCTTCAAATTGATCCGCAATATATTTTGCCACCACGCGAGTTCTACCAAATTTTCTTGGTGTACCGTTAATAACGACTAGTTTCATGATTATTTCTCCCCTTTGTTTTCAAGTTCTACTTATATATTATCAGAAATTTCTATACAAAACACAATATAAAGAGTTAACTTGTTTCATAAAATAGTATGATAAACAAAAAAGAACTCATACTTTCGTATGAGTTTCGCACAATTACTTCGTTTCATCTCTCAGACTCAATGTACCTAAACTTTCATTTGCTTCAAAATGATTATATGCTTTTCCCGCTAATTTTTTCCGTTCTTCTGGTAATTCTATATATTTCATTACGTTTTCAATTATTTTTTCGTACGGAGTAAATACAATTCCCGGCCACTCTACCTCATCTTCTGGATTACTATTTTCGGAAATAATAAATTTCTTATTTGCGACTGCATAAGACACGCGAGGTGTTTCAAGAATTCCTGATAAGTAAAAATGAATATTTAATATAATTTTAGCTCTAGCAATCAATTCATTTCTAACAATTCCCCACGCATTATTTTTAAAAACTATATTTAAATTTGGGGCAATCGCTTTTAGATGATCAAAAATAGCTTGCCGCCTCGGATTAAGAGCACCTATAAACAGAATATCAATATCTTCAGTAATGTCATCTTCAAATGCATCTTTTTTTATTTCCAAAGTTGGAGCATAGTTCATTTTTACATGTTTTATTTCTTTTCCTACCCCTTTTTGTTTTAGCCATTCTATATTTTGTTTACTATAATCCCAAATCACTCTATCTTTTAATAATATTAAATAAAGGGGGTGCGCATATGGACTTCCTTCGTATAGCTGTTCTAAATTATAAATAATTGCATCTTTCGGAAGAAGATTCGGGTTATATGCGTATGTATGTGCTCCAAAAACAACTGTATTCTTTACATTTTCCAGTATTGTTTCTGATATAATTACTGTATTTCCCTCCTGCTCCAACCGCCACTTTAAAGCTCGCGCAACATCTATGAAACTACCGTATGTCTTTGGGCATATAAAAAGACAATAATCATATTCTTTATTCAAATAAGCTTCCATTAATTTTAAATTATTTTTATATAAATCTACATCCGGATGTTTAAGTACTAACTCATTTGCATGTTTTCTTGCCACTTTATATAATCCAGCATAATAAGCAGCGATGCATCTTCTTAATTCGATTCTTTCACGATGTTCATCTAATACATCCATGTTTAAAAGAAGATTTGCGATACAATACGCTTTTAAATGATCACGATCATAATAATAGTCTAGTAGTGGCATCAATTCTTCATACGTATTTCCATGCACCGATTCTCCTAGTTCAATCGCCCATCGCATTAATTCCATGATTACTCCACTACTCCTTTAACCGAAAATGTATTTAATAAAATTTCGCATTATTCTCTACTATATTTGCTATATGAAATGGAATCTCTTCTTTAATCGATTCCAAATACTTTTGCGACACGGCCCCTAAATGTTTTTTATGAGGTATATAGAAAGCACTAATAGAAATTTCATAGTCAAATAAGTAATCATACACATGATAATCTACAAATAGAAGATCATCCTTTGGAAAAGGAATTTCCTTCCCTTGCAGAGCATACATCAAAGCAATATTGTTTTGAGATCGTAATCGATACAACCTTGCAAGTTGATATAATGGCTCAGCCCGAGTTGGTCTATATTCCCACGCTTTTTGAAAATAAAAAACAGCTAATGCTAAATATTGCTCTTCTTGCCCTTTAACATTTTCTATTTCATCAGCATCTGTCACTTCATTTTGTTTATTTGCTGAACGATTTGCTAACTGCTCATAACAAAATCCTATTCGCAATAACGAATAGAATACCTCTTCAACCCATCCCCCTGCTTCCACTCGTTTTTTATACCATTTAATCGAATCTTCAAATTGACTTAAATGAAAATAAGTCTGGGCTAAATAAAATAAATATCTTATATGCAAATCTGGCGTTGTTTCTGGGTCATTTATCCCCTGTAACAACAACCTCTCATCTCTTTCAAATTTATCAGCTTTACTCCCCCCATCTCCGGGATCATTCACGACAAGAGTCTCTAACCGATCTACCCTCGTATTGTAATTCGCTCCAACTTTTGAACGATCTATATCCCAATACTCATGAGTAACACCGACAGATTTCCATGGTAAAGAAGCTTTTAATAGACGTGTAAGCCAATATTTAATATGAACATCATATTGCAATGTAAGATAATGATCTTCCGTTAAGCTCGTTTTATCGAAATTCGGATCAACCTCTAAAATCATATCCGCATCTAATATTAATAAATAATCCGCTTCTGGATATGTTTTTTGCGCTAATGAAACTGCTAAGCTTCTGTTATAACCAAAGTTTTTAAACGGCTCATGATGAACTGTCCCAGGTATCTCATTTTCCTTACACCAATTCCCAATAATTTCAGGCGTATTATCCGTCGATCCAGTATCACAAATAGAAACATAATCTACAATTGATTTTGTTGCATTTAAACATCTTTCCATAATTCTAGACTCATTTTTGACGATCATACAAAGACATAACTTTTTTTCTTCCTTTACAGACTTCACTTGCTCATTTCCCATTTAACCACCTCATATTTTATTAACACGCTCTTCTCATATGTAACAACATTTTTTAGCTATACTGATGACATAAGCACCCTTTTACTATTTATGAAAACTTCATTTTATTTATTCTTACTTTTATGTTGGGACATATTTCATGCTTCGCTTTATATTTGATACAATCAATACAAAAAAAACATAATACGGGAATCCGTACATTTCAAAGTCTAAGAGGAGGTTATATTTTGTTGGATTACATTTGGCTAGATGACAAATCACCAATTTTAGAACAACTACCAAGAAACTTTAAATCTGCAGCTATATTGCTACATCCTTTTGTCCAAATGCCTTTAGGATGGGAAAAGTCTGTGAGAAAAAGACCATATGAGCACATCTATCCTAGCGCTGAAGAAATCATTCATAATGGGAAATCCGTTTCTTGGAAGGAAATGATGTCTTGTAGTGGATTACATTCATACGCAGACCTAGCAATGGCCATGTTGACTTCCATTAGTGCCTTTTCAGAAGAATATAAAAGAGAGGATTTAGCTGAAAAGCTACATTCAAACTTAAAAAAAGATTTTTATTATCCAACAGAAGATTATACGTCTATATTTTTATTACACAAATTACTTAAACTCCTCGGTTCTAGAGGTGCAAGAAATCTATATTTCTCTGAACCAATTCTTGATACAAACGGATTATTACAGGTAAATAATACTACTCCATTAGATATTTGGGACATTAGCAATAATGAGTTAATTATTACTGGCGAAGACAATGAGTATGCGTTTATGAGTATATACGATTCCTTTACAACCTTATTATTAGCTAAAGAAGAAAATATAGAATATATTGTTCAATCAATGAATGTTGAAGCTGTCATTTGTGACAAAAAAACGATGATTGATTGGTATTTGTAAATTAGTAATTTCTTAAACTATAAAAAAGAAACTTGCGCTTATGCACAAGTTTCTTTTCAAAAACATCCTTATTTTTTTACAACTTCATGTCCACCGAACTGATTACGTAGTGCTGAAACTACTTTTCCATGGAATGTATCATCTTCCTGAGAACGATAGCGCATAAATAATGACATCGCGATTACTGGTGCCGCTGCTTGTAACTCAAGCGCAGTTTCAACAGTCCATTTCCCTTCTCCTGAAGAGTTCATTACACCTTTAATGCCATCAAGTTTAGGATCATCTGCAAATGCTTTTTCAGTTAAGTCCATTAACCAACCGCGGATTACTGATCCGTTCGCCCATACTTTTGCAACATCTTCATAATTGAAATCAAAGTCACTCTTATCTAGTACTTCAAATCCTTCAGCGATTGCTTGCATCATGCCGTACTCAATACCGTTATGAACCATTTTTAAGAAATGACCACTACCAACGCGGCCAGCATAAGAATAGCCATTTTCTACTGCTAAATCTTTAAATAAAGGTTCTAATTGGTCATAAATTTCTTTTTCTCCACCAACCATTAAACAAGCACCGTATCTAGCTCCTTCTACACCGCCAGATGTACCGATATCTACATAATGTAATCCGAAGCTTTTTGCTTCTTCAGCACGGCGTAACGTATCTTTATAGAATGAATTTCCACCTTCAATAACGATATCACCTTCATCTAATAACGGATACACATCTTTTAATACTGACTCTACAACTTCTCCTGCAGGCACCATTACCCAGATCGTACGAGGAGCTTCTAATTCAGCGATCATTTCTTTTAATGTATGACGTGCAGTAATTCCTAATTTTCCTGCCTTTTCTACAAGCTCTTTATTTACATCGTATACAACTACTTCATGCTTGTCTTCATGTAAGTGTTCAGCTAATGGGAATCCCATTTTTCCTAATCCAATTAAACCTAGTTTCATATTAATCAATCTCCCATTCTATACAAATATATTTAATATCGAAATTAATCCAAGTGCTACAACTGATAGTATAGTCTCCATTGCGGTCCATGTTAATAATGTTTCTTTCACAGTCATTCCGAAATATTCTTTAATCATCCAAAATCCCGAATCATTCACGTGTGATAAAATTAATGACCCTGCGCCTGTTGCAAGTGCTAGTAGTTCAACATTTACACCAGGTGTACTTGCTGCAATCGGTGCTACAATTCCAGCTGCTGTCATCATAGAAACAGTTGCCGATCCTGTTGCAACTCGGATAAGTGCAGCAATTCCCCATCCAAGTAATATTGGTGAAATATGTGATTCTTTCGCCATTTCAGCAATTGTAGTACCAATTCCAGAATCTAATAACACCTTATTAAATGCACCACCAGCACCAATTACTAACAGTATGTTTGCAATTGGCCCAAGGCAATCATTTGTAAATTGTAATACTTTATCTTTAGAAAATCCTTTTGCATAACCAAGGCTAAAGAAAGAATAAATCGTTGCAATTAATAAAGCGACTATTGGATCTCCAATAAAGTGTAACACTTGTGCAAGTTGACTCGTTTTATGTAACGCTACTTCAGCAATGGATGCACCAAGCATAAGAAATACTGGAAGTAAAATAGTAAACAATGTATTTCCGAAGCTAGGAAGTTCTTTCTTCTTATCTCTTTCAATAAATTGCTCCGCTATATCTAATGGTACTTCCTTATGGATACGAGCACCAATCCATTTCCCATAAAGTGGACCTGAAATAATTGCAGTTGGAAGTCCGACAATTAACGCATATAAAATTGTCTTCCCTACATCTGCTTTAAAAATACCAACTGCCGCCATTGCCGCTGGATGCGGTGGAACAAGTCCGTGTACGACTGACAGTCCTGCTACTAGCGGAATACCGATTGTAATAAGTGATACCCCAGTTTCTAACGCAATTGTAAATACTAACGGAATTAATAGGACAAATCCAACTTGGAAAAATACCGGAATCCCTACTAAAAATGCAACGAACATCATCGCCCAGTGAACTCGTTTCTTCCCAAAACGATTAATTAATGTGTTAGCGATACGTTCAGCACCGCCAGATTCAGCCATCATTTTTCCAAGCATCGTTCCTAGCGCTAAAACTATTGCTAAAAAGCCTAACGTATTACCAAGCCCTAGTTTAATAGAATCAATAATCCCTGGATCTTTTGGTGAAGTTCCAATTAAAGGCATTCCCATTGCCAATCCTACACCAATTGCTGTTAAAATTAATGCGACAAATGGATGCCATTTTACTACCGTAATAAGTAAAAGTAGTATGACAACTGCCGCTAGTACGATCCCAACTACCATTTCTCCCAATCCCCCTATTGTTTACGTTGGAAAGCAGCTATACAATCAAATTCTTCTTTCAAACGATTGTAAAGTCGTTCATACATATAAAACATTTCTAAATATATAGCCGTATTTTCTTTATTCGGTACATGATGATGGACAATATCAATCCAATCCTTTACCTCTTCAAGAGAATCAATTTTTCCTACAGCATATAAAGCAACTGCCGCTGCCCCAAGCGCAGATGCTTCATGACTTTCAGGTACAAGCAATTCTTTCCCCATCATATCGGACAACATTTGTCTCCAAAATGCAGATTTCGCAAACCCTCCTGAAACTCGTATTTCAGTAAGTGGCCCTGTACAGTCCCTGATTGCGAGTGCTACTGAATATACACTCATACAAACACCTTCCATCACTGCACGTATAAAATGTTCTCGCTTATGTTGAAGATTGATTCCAAAGAATGTACCACGAGCATTTGCATTCCAGTAAGGTGCGCGTTCTCCAGATAAGAAAGGTAAAAACAATAGCCCATCCGCTCCAGCTGGTACGCTTTCTGCATATTTAATTAATAAATCATAAGGATCAATTCCGAGCTTCCTTGCAACTTCTTGCTCTGGACTACCAAATTCATCACGTAACCATCTCAGTAATATTCCACCATTATTCGTTGGACCACCGATTACCCAGTGCTCATCTGTTAATGCGTAACAAAACGTTCTCCCTTTCTCATCTGTATTTATATTTGATGAGATTGTTCGAACCGCACCACTCGTTCCAATCGTAATTGCAGCCGCACCCGGTGATATCGCCCCAACTCCTACATTTGCAAGAACCCCATCACTTGCTCCGATGACAATTGGTGTCTCTGCACTTATCCCCATCTTCTGTGCTAATTCTGACTTCATACCTGATAAAATATATGTAGTTGGTACAGGGGTTGATAATTGTTCTGGTGACATATGTAACATCGTTAAAACATCTTCATCCCAATTTAATGTTTCTAAATTAAATAACCCCGTAGCAGAAGCAATCGAATAATCAACTACGTAGCGTGAAAATAATTGGTAAATCACATACTCTTTAATGGAAATAAATTTATAAGCACTTGTATATAACTCTGGTTCCTCTTCTTTCATCCATAACAATTTAGAAAGTGGTGACATTGGATGGATCGGTGTACCTGTACGTCTATAAATTTCATGCCCATTCATTTGATGTAATAATTTTTCTGATTGCTTCGTACTTCGATTATCTGCCCAAATGATAGAACGCGTTAATGGCGTACCATTTTCATCTACTGCAATTAATGCGTGCATAGCTGCACTAATACCGATCGAAGAAATATCTTCTGGTAATACATTACCCTTTTCAATGGCAACGCTTACACTTTTGTATACAGCGGCACATATTACATCAGGATCTTGCTCAGCCCATCCTACGTTCGGTTGAATAATTGGGTAATCGATTGCATGTGATGCAATAACTTTTCCTTTTTCTGTAAAAACAACCGTTTTCGTGCTTGTGGTACCGATATCAATCCCGATTACTCTCCCCCTTGTTTCCATGCGAATCTTCCCTTCATTTCTAGCAAAATACGATTTAGTAAACCGTTTACATGAATTAGTATATAAAATATTTTTTCATTTATCAAGTTATAAAAAGAAAATTTTTTTCATAACAAAAAGTAAATCCCCTCATTCCATTTCACTTATATACTAAATTTAGCTTTTCCATGCGGTAAAATTACGTTATATTGCGTTACGCAATACACTCTTTCCTCTCATTAACAACACATACATAGTACTCCATACGTTCTACTCATTTGCATGAAAAAGCGTTGAGAAGCAATATTCATTTTTAGGGATCACGTAACATCACCATCAAGCCAAGAAAAGTAACTATCCGCAGAATAAGAATTCTGTGCATTTTGCTCTTGTTTATTATTTTAGATTCACTAGTCCTTTTATCTTGATAAACATAGAGCGCGGCCCCCCCACTATCACTTTTTTATCTTGTAAATATATCTTGCATACTATAAAATTTAATAGTATTTTTATTTTTCAGAAAAATAAAACAATAATATAGAATTTATTGTATAATGTTGTAAAAAGATGTCGGAGGGATTTAATGTTAAATAAAATATCTCAATTCACAATTAAGCTTTCATCAATTCTTTTATCACTCTTACTATTATTAAATTTACCTTATTTATTTATCACTCAACAAGGGTTTACCTTTCAACCAATTTATTTTTTTAATCAGATCGTTACCATGTTAAAACAGGTCTTCTCCCCTGAATCATTAGTGATTATAGGATCAGACCCGAAGTTTGGCCATTTCAAAAAAACACCATTATTTCCAACTGTTTTAGAACCTTACCTATATTCATTTACTATATTATTTTTAGCCTTTTTTCTTGCTCTCTTTCTATCATCTAGCATGGCATTTTTTTATTTTTTAGCAAAAGATTATATAAAAAAATGGATAAACCGAATTGTGTTCATATTAGAAGCTGTCCCTGATATGATGATGATGATTTGTTTGCAAATATTTTTCATATGGGTACTTCAGAAATTCGGGGAATCTCCTGTCACTATTATTTCTTTTAATGAAAATCGAGCTTATTTACTCCCTATTTTATCATTAGCTGTCTTACCTACATTACAAATGTTTCGGATGATGGTGTTATACATAAAAGAAGAAGAAGGAAAACATTACGTAGAGGTTGCATATGGAAAAGGCCTTTCATCAAGTTATATACTATGCATTCATTTATTCAAAAATATATCTATCCATTTCTTCCATCATTTAAAAACGATTTTCGTTTTCTTACTTTCTAACTTATTCATTTTAGAATTTGTTTTTAATATGGAAGGCATTATTCAATTTTTATTTAAAAAGGCGTTTGTTTCACCTCCAGCTGCATTTATCATACTTGTCATGATTATTTTACCATTTTATGCTACTTTCCAAATAATCTCTTTTATGATGAATAGATGGAAAAAGCAATTGAAAGGAGTATCATTATGAAATCTATTTGGAAATCAAAACGCTTTTTAATCGGCTTTACTTATCTATTCATACTTGTTTCAGCTAGTTTTATTTATAGTTGGTTCTTTAAAGATAACATCCCAAAACCTCCTCAGTTACTTTACAATGACAATAACGAATTACTTGGAAAGGCCCCCTTTCCACCATCGTTAATGCCGCCTTTTGGATCTGATCGTTTTGGAGAGTCTGTTTTCTTACAAATTGTTGAAGGAGCAAAATTCACCATTTTATTAGCCGTGGCAATTAGCTTCTTTCGAATTTTATTCGGAACATGTATAGGAATCCTCTTAAGTTTATATGCTCCAAAATTCAAGAAATTTTTCCAATCATGCTCAGAAGTTTTTTATTATATTCCAACTTTATTTATCGCATTTATACTCATCACGCCCGTTAATATTGTAATCGTATCAAATGCTGATAGATTAGACCCAAATATTTCATTTGCGTTTTATCAAGTACTCGTACTTATTTTCGTGGCTCTGCCTACACTTTCTTTATATATATCCTCAGAAGTCGATGAATTTATGAAACAAGATTACATTTTAAGTTCACAATTACTGGGTGCTAGCCGTTTTCATATTATCAAAAAACACTTACGAGTCTTATTACTTGATCGCTTATTTGTGGTATTTATGGAACATATCGTCCAAGCACTCATACTCGTTATCCATTTGGCGTTGCTTGACATTGTAATTGGCGGGATACAAATGCGTGAACTCTATGACGGAGTGCTCAAACCTGTTTCTCTATCTAATGATTGGGCAGGCCTTATTGGATTAAATCGTTATGAAATGAATCTTTCATGGTGGATTATTTTTTATACTCTCGTTTCATTCTTTATTACGATTCTATTTATTAAGCTTATGACAATCGGGATTCAAGATGCACTGAAAGCAAGAGATTCGCAAGTTGTAGCAATTCAAACCGTTCCAAGTCATAAAAAATTTGTTAAACATAAAGATTCTTTTTCGTTTGCAAATAAAGTGAACCTTTAATCATTTTTCATTAATCAAATATTAATTGGCATTGATATTAGTAGAATATAAAGAAGATGATCCCTATTAAATACAGGGATCATCTTTTTATGCCGTCTAACTTTTTTACATGTCCTTCGCTAGACTCATGCTTTTTATATTTAAAGTGAATTATTTGCAATCGCAACTATGCTGTTTAAAATCAATTACCATACGCCCTTGAATTCTACCTTGTTCCATTTCTTCGAATACATTTTGTACTTTATCTAGAGAACAGGTTTGAACAACCGGCACTACTTTTCCTTCTGCCCCGAACATAAACGCCTCTTCTAAGTCCTTACGAGTACCAACTAGAGAACCAACTACTTCAATTCCATCTAGTACAAGTCGCGGAATATTTAAATCCATAGTTTCTACTGGTAGCCCTACTGCAACTACTTTACCGCAAGCACGTACTGCATCAACTGCTGAGTTAAAGGCTACTTTAGAGACTGCTGTTACTACAGCAGCATAAGCGCCACCAAGCTCCTCTTGAACAATTTTATCAGCAGGACCTTGAGAAATTGGATTGATAATCATATCAGCACCAACTTCTTTTGCTAAGGCTAATTTGTCGTCATTAATGTCTACTGCGATTACCTTTGCACCAAATACATTTTTGGCATATTGGATAGCTAAGTTACCTAATCCACCGCAGCCATAGATTACAATAGGTTGACCAGGTTTAATATCTGATACTTTAATAGCTTTATATGTAGTTACACCAGCACATGTAATTGATGATGCTTGAGCAGGATCTAATCCTTCTGGTACTTTTACCGCATAATCAGCTGTAACGATACATTGTTCAGCCATACCACCATCTACTGAATAACCTGCGTTTTTAACTTCACGGCAAAATGTTTCTCTACCAGTTACGCAATATTCACAACGTCCACAAGATTGGAACATCCATGCGATACTTACACGGTCACCTATCTTTAGTGAAGTAACATCATCAGCTATTTTCGTAACAACACCTACACCCTCATGACCAAGAATACGGCCATCAGTGTTACCAAAATCATGATTCGCAACGTGTAAATCAGTGTGGCAAACTCCACAATACTCTACATCTACTAACGCTTCACCTGAGCGTAACGGACGTAATTCTTTTTCAATCACTTCGATGTTTGCTTTGCTGTTTTTATTAACCACTACTGCTTTCATATGTGATCTCCCCTTTAGTGTTTTAGCGTTTTAATGAGTTTATCTCACAACTACTTTCCCCACTACTTTGGCTAGTTACCGTACCAAATTTAAGTGTTCAATCATCATTACATGTTCATCATAACATGATACTTCATAAACAAATTGTGAAATTATGAACAATATTTGAATTATTACATAAATCGGTTTTTATTTTAGATTTTAAAAAATGAGAGTTTATCACTGCTTATAAGTAAGTCATACATTTCTAAAAGAAAATAAATTAACAAACTTCTCATCGATAAAAAAGCTCTTCACTCAACATTTTCTACATTTAAACACTTAGTTTCACAGTAATAGCCTTTGCCGCCAACATAAACTTTTTCTATTTTATTCTTGCTATTGGTTGCTAATTTAACTAATATTTCGGAAGGCGAGTGTAAAGAATAACCTTGTTCAAATACATAGACTTCTTTTTGCAAATAGTGCTGTTCATAAAGGTAGCAAGCTAATGCACCGTTTGAAGTTCCAGTCGCTGCTTCTTCATTAATGTCGTATAGTGGAGCAAAATTTCTGCATATAATTCGATTGTCATTAAAAGTATATAGATGCATCCCGACAACATTATAATACTTGCTGATTTCTTTAATTTTTTCAAAATTAGGTTGCAGTGCATGTAATTGTGTTTCGCTTTTTATAGGAATTAAAATATCTTTTAAGCCCGTGGAGACAATTTGAATTGGGTATTTATTGTCTATATCTTTAATGTCAAAACAGTCGATGAACTCGTTTGGAGATACAACATCATAGAATATCGGTTTATTTTGTTCCATGAATATGATGTCATCTTTTATGGTAATAGTAAGAACACCACTGTTCGTTTCAATCGTATAGCGATTCCTGAAAAGTTTATTTAAATGCATCAGTATCGCGAAAGAGCCAATTGTGGCATGACCACATAAATCAACTTCTTCTTTTGGTGTAAAATACTCAAATTTATAATCAGCAATTTCAGATTCTGATATAAATGCGGTTTCCGCATAACCCAATTGTTTGGCTATTGTCATTTTTTGAGTAGTGGTCAATGTATTTGTATTCTCAATAAATACCACTCCTGCTTTATTTCCGCCTTTATGATCCTTGCTAAATGCACTTGCAACATAAACGGATATTTTCATAAGACACCTTCCTCACTTATAGTATAGAAAGCACTACATATAAATAGCATTGGATAAATTATCCATAAAATAAGAGACAAACTATTTTTAGCATTTGAACTCTCCAAAAATAATTGGTCTACAGTCTGAAAGCTCTTCATTTGAAGAGCTTTTTTATATTCGCTTCATCGAAATCGTTTCACGTATACTTTGTAAATTTTTTAGAGTTTCCTCTTGTCGCTGCAGCGACACCCCTACATACAAAGTATCTAATAAACTTAACTGTGCTAATCGTGATGAACTTGCTTCTGTGCGGAATTCAGTCTCACGTGTTGATGTATATAACGTTATATCAGCAAGTTGACTTAATGCTGATTTCTTATAGCTCGTAATCGCAATAATTTTGGCCCCTCTTGCTTTCGCTACTTCTAACGCTTCAAGTAATCCTTTATTGCTACCAGAATGAGAAATGCCAATAACAACTGAATTTCCCGAGAGTAAACCTGCTCCCATAATTTGAAAATGTGAATCAGTATGAGCGATACAAGAAACACCCGTTCTCATAAACTTATGATACGCATCCATCGCAATAATACCAGAGCCACCATTTCCATAAAACTCAATTCGACTTGCTTCTTGCAAGGCTCGTACAGCCTGCTCAAGTGCTGTTTCATTTAGCAAATGTAAAGTATCTTGCAGTCCTGTAATATGCGAATGAAAAACTTTTTTAGCAACAGTTACCATACTATCTTCTGCTGATACCTCTTCATGAATATTTTGCATCGGTGTATGTACAATTTCACGAGCTAATGTAATCTTTAAATCTTGAAAACCTTGCAAACCAAGGTGTTTACATAAGCGGAATATCGTAGCTTCGGAACTATTCGTAACTTCAGCTAATTCTGTAATAGATTTATGTACAACATCTTGTGGATGTTTCAAAATATGTTCGGCAATACTTCGCAATTTCGGTGATAAACCATTTAACGAAGCCTGAATCTTTCCAATCCCACTTCTTGTACCAGGCATAGCATATCCTCCTCTTCCATCGTAGCTTTATCCTGTAAAAACCGATTAGTTTAACTAATAATCAGTGGGGATGATCCCCCACTGATTAGAGTTTCACTTTATTGTACCTAATTATTAAAAGAAGAAAAACCTATATTAGGGATTACTATAAATTTTAATCGCTCCTATGTATTCTGTCATACGATATAACAGAATTATTCATACTTATGAATAATTCTCCCCATGTTTCACTGCGTATAATGCGGCTTGCGTACGATCATCCACTTCCAATTTAGCTAAAACATTTGAAACGTGTGTTTTCACAGTTTGTTCTGTAATATGAAGTTCTGCTGCAATCTCCTTATTGCTTCTTCCTTTCGCAATTTCGCGAAGTACCTCTTGCTCTCTTTTCGTTAACATTGAAAAAGGATTTTCCATTTCCTTCTTTACTGCAGAACGCCCCATTAATGCAGGTGTTACTTTCGGGTGAAAATTCGCATTTCCTTGATGTACTGCAATAATAGAAGCCACAAGTTGCTCAGGTTGTACTTCTTTTAATTGATAACCATCTGCTCCAGCTTCAAGTGCTGGTATAACATAATCTTGCTCTGAAAAACTACTTAATATAAGTACCTTTATCGTCTCATCGTATTGCTTTAGACGTTTTGTTGCCTCAATTCCATCCATTTTCGGCATCGATACATCCATTAGTACGACATCCGGTCTTTCTTTTTGCACGAAATGTAATGCCTCTTCGCCATTTTCCGCTTCCCCAATAATTTCAAATTCTTCTCTCGTTTTCAAAAAGAATACAAGTCCTCTTCGAACAATATGATGATCCTCAACTAGTAGCAATTTAATCTTCAATCTTATTCTCCCCTTCAAATCGGCAATTGAATTTCTATTTTTGTTCCCTTTCTCAGCTCTGTTATAATTTGAAACGATCCCTTCATTAACTGAATACGTTCCTTCATACTTTTCAGGCCAAGTGCTGACTCCCTTACTTGCTCTTGTATAAATCCTATTCCATTATCTTCTATGTAAAAATGTAACTGGTTATTTTCTATTTTCAAAAGAACATGTACCTTTTCACACGAAGCATGCTTTTTACAATTATGTAGCGCCTCTTGGCTAATACGCCATAAAACTTCTTCTATTTCATCCCCAATTGAAACCATCCCATCAATTCGAACTTCCACTTGAACTCCTAATAACTTCCCGTAATTTTGAATTGCTTCTGCTAACCCTTTCTCTAATCCTTCAGGTCTTAATTGCCAAATTAATAGAGTCATCTCTTGTAATGCTTCTTGTGATAATTCCCCAATATAACTTAACATCTCTTGCAATTCTCTATCTTGCGTCATATTCAGAGTACCTTTCGCTGTTAGCATAATAGAAAATAGCAATTGTTTTACTGAATCATGTAAATCACGTGCAAGTCGATTTCTTTCCGCTACCACTACATATTTACGTTCTTTCTCAACTAATTGAATACGTTGTATTGTCGTTCCAATTTGAAATGCAATTGATTCTAATAACGCTAACTCTTCCTCTGAAAAATGAGTCTTATGAGGTGCAGCCACATTTAGTAGACCAAATTTTTCTGATCCAGACCTAAGTGGAATTGTCGCATGATGTGTAACATCTTCTGTCTCTCCCCAATTACATTCAATTGCATCTTCTATTCGCTTACATTCAATAATATTAGTCGCTTTTTCCAATCTCCCATTCACAAAACGTTCTACACACCAACAGTCCCCTTCACACATCGGCTTCTTCTCTTGCCACGTAAGAGCTGGTGGTAAATTTTCGTCTACAAGCATACGGTGCTTTCCACTTTCATCAATAAAGAAGATCCACCCTGTTTGTAAATTCATAACTTGTAACAATGTATGCAATACTTTTTCTAACATATCCTGTAAGTTTGTTGCTTCATTTAATAATTCAGCAATTTCTTTTAATGCTTCTAAACGATGCATCTCTTTTTCTTCAAAGTTCATTCTCATCACCAACTACAATTATAACATTAAGAAATTTCTAAATTCTATAAATAAAAAAAGAACCGAATCCCTTCAGCCCTTTCTTTATATCAATCATTTTATTATTGTTATTCTATCCAATGTTGGAAGCAAAATTTTTGTTAACAAACGATCCTACTTTAGCTGTCCGATAAAGATTGTCCACCATGGATATGCTGTAAACTTTCAGTAGTAACAACCATATTCGCTGCTGGCATTTGCACTTGATTCTTATGAAACATAGACATTAATTCAAATCTTACTTGTCTAGAAGTTTCAAAATAATCTTCTGGCTTTATTAAACCTGTAATACAAAATTCATAGCCAACATATTTCAGGTTAGGATTTAAGTCTGTAACACCGACGTATTTAAATGGTTCAACAGCGTCATCCTCTACTCTATAAAGAGTTTGATCCAATTTTTCATTGCATATAACACATACTTCTTCTAACAATTCCTTCACTCTTGTTGGATCTTCCTGATAACTTACCGTGATGCGTTCAATTACACGCATCCATCCTTTATTAAAATTTTGTATCGTTCTAATCTCTCCGTGCGGGATGGTAAGTAGTTTTCCTGACCATTCACGTATTTGCATAAAACGAATACTAATCTCTTCAATAGTTCCTGAATTTGTTCCGTTAAAAGTTACAAAATCACCAACTCGAAACTCTTTGTCCGCTAATCTTGCAAAGCCTAATATAACATCTTTTAGCATCTGTTGTGCTGCAAAACCGATGACAACTCCAGCTATCCCTGCACCTGCAATAATACTTTTTATATCTACAAATTGGCTAATTAAATATATGATAAGACTGATGATAATGATATATCTAAAAATAGATCGAATTACACTTTGAATCGTCTGCTCTACCTCTTCATCAAAAAAGCTTGATTTCCTAAAAAACCAATCAATAATACGGTTTATTACAAACGAAATAATGATTAAAACTAAAGCAAATAGTAAAAATCTTAAAAGTAAAAACTCCCTTACATAATTAAAAAATTCTTCAGTATACGTTAATAAACTCATCCATCCACTTCCTTAACTAATAAAAATTCTATACAAAGCTGCTATATTTTTAAAATTCATTAGACATTCTTCTATAAATATACCCTTTTTCATAACCTAAAGGGAGCTAGCAATTGAATTTTTTTATGACTTTACTTGAAGACTACACTACCCACCCTAACAAAAGGAAAACATTTACATAATATCGAATAGTTCATTTGAAAATATTATTACTCACGGAGGTTACAAGCAATGGGATATATTGAAGAACTAAGAGAAGTTGTTGGATCAAGACCGCTTAATTTAGCAGGCGTTGCGGTAGCTGTTTTCAATGAACAAGGACAAATACTACTACAACAAAGGCGACATGGCATGTGGGGCGTTCCAGGAGGTTTTGTGGAACTTGGTGAATCTATAGAAGCAGCCGGAAGACGAGAAGTACTTGAAGAAACAGGAATTGAAATTGGTACACTTCAGCTAGCAACTGTATTTTCAGGTAAAGAATTTTTTATGAAATTACCGAACGGAGATGAATTTTACCCTATAACAATCGCTTACCTTTGCAAAGATATTACAGGTGGCTTGCTAAAAGCTGATGGAGTCGAATCATTACATGTACAATTTTTTAATTTAAATGAGCTACCACAAAATATTAGCCCATTCATAAAAAAATTAATTGAGCAAAATATCGTCTCAGTTTAAACGCAAAAAAGAGACCTTTTTAAAGGCCTCTTTTTCATTTCACTTCTGCATGTAAACAAGATTTAAAATGTCCAAGTGCAAATTCATGCCCTTGCGCATTAAAAGATGCAACTGCCTTTTCATAAACAACAATTTTAAATCCTTTATTATAAGCGTCTACTGCTGTGTGAAGAACACAAATATCAGTACAAACACCTACAAGATGAACTTCTTCTATTCCTCTTTCTCTTAACTTCATTTCTAAGTCGGTTCCTGCAAATGCACTATATCGTGTTTTATCCATGTAATATACATTTTCAGCATTTTTATATGTTTCGTATACATCTTGTAATTCCCCAAACAAATCTCTTCCACTTGTACCAGCTATATTATGGGGTGGGAATAATTTTGATTCTGGATGATATACATCATTTTTTTCATGTTTATCAATCGCAAAGACAACGTAATCTCCATTTTCAATATATTGCGTCGTTATATGTACAATTTCCTTCTCAATTTCTTGGCCTGGTTTTCCGCAAGTTAAAGCACCTTTTTCCGCTACAAAATCATATGTATAATCAATATTAATAAGAGCTCGTTTCATAACTACTATCTCTCCTTCTTCTGTTTCACAGTAAACAATAGAAAATTTGTTATTACGACATCGTATGTACTATTCGACATTTCAAATGAAATACCTACATTTTCCTTGTAAAACTTACCTTAATTCGAGTTTATCATAAAGTGAAACTTTAATCATTGGAGAGTTTGTTCATCTCCAATGATTATTAGTTAAACCAATCGGACAGTTGATCTCCCACCTAATCTCCTCACATATACCGAGTTTTAAGGCGAGGTCTTACTGCCCATTAATGCGGGATATAATAGATACACAATGGTAAAACAACTAGCTCCTATTACGAAGTCACAAACTCGATAATTAAGCATAATTTGAATAACTTCTTGGATCGTAAACTACATTACTTACAGTATTATACTAATCACGAAGAAAAGAACACACCGATTCACATCTTCAACCTCTTTCTCTGTGATAGTAGAAACAAGTGATTTCTTCCTTCTTAATCGTATTAGAAAACGAAACAAGTTAGTCACTCTTGCACACTCTAGTCCAAACAAAAAAAGCACATTACTTTTTGAGTAATGTACTTTTTATTCATATTAAGACGCTGGTTTTGTTTCAAACGTCGCTTGATTAAAACTAATAACTTTTCCTTTCGGATCATTATTTTCATACTGAACTGCAGTAATTGTATGACTACCTGTTTCTAGCGTCTTTTCTTTTAATTGTACTGTTGTCTGCGTTGTACTAGTTACTTGATGTTTATCTGTATACATTTGATCTACAAATATGAATGTTTCTTTATCACTTTGAAAATTAGAAAGTTCTAATTCAACTTGCTGAATTAAAGTATCCTTTTTGATGAATACAGTCGGTATATTGCCATTTTCAGAAGTACCATCTGGAGTAATAACTTTTACTTTCCCTTCTCCAATTGACATTGCACCTTCAGGAAATACAACCATATTCTCATCACTTGCGTTTACAACTTGTTCTTCCTGTTTTGATTGCGCGTCCTCTTTTTCCTGTGGAGCACCGCAACCTACTAATAACAATACAGACAATCCAGTGATTATGAATTTTTTCAAAATCCATCCCCCCTGTCATTTGATTATAATTTATTATACAAAAATAACTTTTAAATTTTAAGACAACATTTAAAACTTTTATGAACATATAGAAGCTTGCTCACGATTAATGTATCATACTTTCCTTAATAGAACATTAATTTTTTTTATGAAATAAATAGTAATTCCTTCTTATTTATCATTTTAGCCCAACAAATCGATATAATACCCGCTCAAAAATAAAAAGACATTGATATGTCCAATGTCTTTTCTATGTAGCACTTTAAAAAACAAATGTTGTGATTTCTTCTACTTCTTTTCTTGGAAGCTTTTTTGGCTTATCTTTCGGAAATCCGAGTGAAATAACCATATTTATTTGTTTTTCAGGCTCAATTTGTAAATATTGGCGCAGTTCATCTTGAGCTAACAATACTGGCCCTGTCATTGGACAAGTACCAAGTCCCTTTGCATGTGCAGCTAACATTAAGTTTTGTGCAGCTAAACAGCTACTCTTAATCCCTTCTTCTTCCCAGACTGAATCTGGAACAAAAGCAATTGGATCAAATATCTTTTCACGAAACTTTGATTCATATGGTGTTGCCAAACATACGATTAATACTGGTGCCTCAGAGAAAGCTGTCGCATATGGTCCGAAAGAACGTGTAAGTAATTTCCCTGCTTTCTCTTCTCCATTTTCTGCTGCTTTTGTCGCAAGTTTATGTAATGCACCCCATGTCATTTGTTCAATTTCTTTAATCTTCTCTCGATTCATAATAACCAAGAATTCCCACGTTTGTGAATTCGTATCACTCGGTGCGTAACGAGCACAATCAATTATTTCTTTTATATCATTAATAGATACTTCTTGATCTGTAAACTTTCTAACACTTCGTCTTCCGTGAATTACTTCTTTAAAATCTTCATAATTCATATATTAAATCCCCTTTTTACAGCGTTTTCAAAACTTGTCCTACGCTTGAATTATATCATGAAAAAAAGCCGGAAGAATACCAGCTTTTTTCTTCATGATTAATTTGTCACTTTAAACAAACGAATACTCTCTTCATATGCAACTTGTAATTTTTTCGTAATTGGTCCTCTTTCACCAGCTCCAAACTGTTCATCACCAATTTGAACGACTGGGAATATTTCAAGTGGCGTCGCTGTAAAGAAGCACTCATCAGCTTCATATACTTCTTGTAATGAAAACTCTCGTTCTTCTACTTCGATATGTAACTCTTTCGCTAATGTAATCACGTAGTGACGTGTAATACCATGTAAAATTAAATGATCCGCTGGATGTGTAATTAACTTATTATTTTTCACGATAAAGAAATTGGAATGACACCCTTCAGTCACAATGCCATCCCGTACTAATATTGCTTCTTGATACCCTTGTTCATTTATTTTATTTTTGATCATAATATTAGGAAGCAAATTTAAAGATTTTATATGGCAAAACTTCCACCTAATGTCCTCTTCTACTGTTACCTTAATCCCTGCCTCCATTGAAGCCACTGGTCTTGGGAACGAAACAAGATTTGCAAAATATGTCGGTTGTAAATCTGATTCATATACATGATTGCGTGGTTGTGCACCTCTTGATATTTGTAAATATACATTCCCATCTTCTTGAAATTGATTTTTTTCAATCATTTGATGTAACTCTTCCACTAATTCTTCCTTCGTAAATGGTGGAATTAGTTTTATTTCTGCCATAGAGTTAAAGAATCGTTCCAAATGTAAATCTAATAAATGAGGCTTTCCATCGTATAGTCTAAATACTTCATAAATACCATCACCAAATTGGAAACCACGCTCTTCTAATGCGACCATCGGCTGTTCTTCCTTCGTATTAATTATTCTTCCATTAAACAAGATCCAATCTTTGTGAGTAGCTTTCATTCTTCCCCACTCCTTTATCACATGATTGATTTTATTGTACAACTTATGTCACCCTGAAAGAAGGAATTTTCTGTATTTTCACAAACAAAAAATACATCACTTCGTAAAAGTGATGTATTTAATCATTTATTTAAGGAAATATTTTTCAATGTCATCTAACATAAGGTTCGCAGCTTTAATACCGCCTGCTGTATTCCAGATTACCTCATCTACTTGGAATACTTTATTATTTTTAGAAGCCTGAAGTTGCTTAAAGAGTGGATCTTCTATCCATTCCTTTGCTAACGAATTTCCTTCATTATTCTTATCTGCATCTTTATCAGACGTGAAATAGAATAAGTAGTCTCCGTCCATATTTGGAATTTGCTCTTTTGTAATTCCTTTTATCGCAAAATCATCTTTATCTTGTAATGGTGGTCGTTTAAATCCAATATCATTTAAAACAACTCCCGAGAATGAGTTTTTTTGATAAATACGAACATCACCTGGCACGAAACGAATAATAGAAACTTTAGAATTCAATTTATCGCCTAACTTCTCTTTCATTCCTTCAATACGTTTTTTATAATCATCAAGAGCTTTTTGCCCTTCTTTTTCTTTATTTACAGCTTTTGTATAAAGCGTAAAGTTTTCTTTCCAATCACCGCGTAATGTTTCTGCATAAACAGTTGGTGCGATTTCTTTTAGCTGATCATATATTTTTTCGTGACGCATTTTATTTCCGATAATTAAATCTGGCTTAAGCTTCATTACTGCTTCTAAATTAATATCACGTTCAGTTCCTACAACTTCCGTATTTTTCAACTCTTTCGCTACATGAGGATACCATTCATCACCAGCACGTGGTTTCGTAGTCCCCACTGGCGTTACACCCACAGCTAGGAGAGCCTCTGCACCTTCATTTGTTAAAACAACAACTTTTTTAGGTGTACCATTTACTGTCGTTTCGCCCATTGCATGCTTTACTGTATATGAATCTTTTGCTTTCACTGATATATCATTTTCTTTTTTCTCTTCTTTACTACATCCTGCAATTACAACCATGAGTATCATAATGCAGAACATAATGAGTTTTTTAGTATGTATCATATGTCCTCCCTAGATGAAATTGATTATCATTAACAATTAAAGATTAATGTATACTACATACATTGTCAATGTATATCAGAAAACTTTTTTAATATATACCATTTCGATTCTATCCGCTTTTCTAATGTTTCTTTTTAAAACATTGTGTATAAGTATAAAAATTTATGTTGTTATTACAATGCGTATCTGAGTTATACATAACAAAGATACGCATCCATATTGTATTATCGTTTTAATTCCTAATATTGAGTATATTTAATATAAGATGGATCATTATATACCCACTGATTTCCACCAAGGTTTAACCAACTATTTTCATTTATATATACTAAATAAGATTCTGGAGGATTTAATTGACGGATAACTGCAGATGTAGTTGATGGACCACTTCTTAAATTTACATTCATCCCTTGTATATATGCAACCCCAATCGAACTTCCATCACTATTGCTTGTCTTTACAAAATTAATGTAAGAAGGATCATTATACACCCATTGTCCATTCCCCAAATCTAACCATCCGTTACTTTCCTGATATACAACGTAAGATTCTGGAGAATTTAATTGACGAATAACTGAGGAAGAAGTTGATGGACCATTTCTTAAATTTACATTTTTCCCAAGGATATAAGCGATTCCCTTCGTTTGAGGTGTCGGTTGTGGGTTAGGTGGTTGTGGATTTGGAGCTACTCCAAAAATAGCTGCTATTCCATTTGCATACGCTTGACTTAGATCTTCAATAAATTGTGGATTTTTTAATAAATTTGCATCAAACGTTGTATCAATAAAGGCAGTCTCTGTTAAAATTGCATCCATTGCGGTTTCTCTTAATACCGCATAATTTTCTTTTTTTGCTCCTCGATCACGAAGACCGTATTTTGTTAATACAGGATTTACTGCTGTATGCATCTTTTGTTGCTTTGCATATGCAGTGCTGCTGTTGGATAACGCATTATAAATATAGCTTTCAAAACCTGTACCCCCGCCGCTATTAATATGAAATGAAATAAAATAATCCGCACCAAAAGCATTAGCAATATTAGCACGTTCCGATAAAGAAATAAACACGTCACTATCACGTGTCATTTTAATTGTAATTGGGTAATTTACCGTTAAAATGTCTCGAACGCGTCTAGCAATTTGAAGTGTTAAGTTTTTTTCTACTAAGCCATTACCAACAGCACCAGAATCATATCCACCGTGCCCTGCGTCTATAACAAGTTTCATTTTACTACCCCGCCTCTTTCTTGTAATATGTTAGCATTGCTACTCGTCCTATTTTATGTGAAATGTACAAGTTCTGTTACAATCGCAAATTAAAAAACCGCCTTATGTAAGGCGGTTTCTATCATCTTGCTTTAACCAATTTAAAATAAATATATACGATTGATAGTGAATATAACGTATGCAAAATAAAATAAATAAAAGTGCTATTCCAACACCACTATAAAGTAAACCAAACTTTAAAAAAACATTCACAAGTGGTGGAAAGTTCATTATATTTTGTAATGTACTAAGCATACAAAATATAATGAAAAAGACAGGGACGTATTGTAATTCATACGGCTTTCTTTTCTTAATCATTCTTTTTCGAATGATTATATGACATAGTTCTGCTACTATAAAGCACCCTCCAATTAAGACAAGACCAGCAGTCATCGTCATACATCCACCTGCCTTATATTTATTGTATTACATAAATAATCATCGTTATATTTTCTTCACATACGCTTCATCTTCTGAAGTAAAGCCAAAACTCTCTATGAAAGACTTCGCCTTTTCTGTTAATCCCTCTTGTAGAACTTTTATTTCTTTCACATTTCTTTGTTTCATCATTTCTTCAAATGTAAAATACGTATTTGTACCATAACTGTAACCTTGGTAATCAAAATGAATAATTAGCTGTGATAAAACAGCTCGTTCCTCTTGAACACTATAATCTATTACACCAATATATGTATCATCAACTTTCACACAGTACTGTACCTTTTTCTCACCTAAACTATGCGATTTAAACATTTCTTTAACAACGCTTTCATTTTCTACAGAAACTTTCTCAAACGTAATCATATGTTGTCCATCCTTTTACTATTATTGTATCAATAATACTTCCTATTTATGAAAAAAACCTTAAGACCGTATGCGATCTTAAGGTTTTTCTAATTAAACTAAGCTATACGCACGTTTTGTTTCTTCATGGAACTTATTCGTATCGTATTTATGCTCAACATAAATTTGGTGCCATACCATAAACGCAAGTACAGTCCAAATTTTACGGCTATAATCGCCTTTATCTGCACAATGTGCTTCCAGTAAGTTTAATACATACTGTTTGTCGATTAAATGCTCTGTTTTACTCTCGTTTATAATATTGATAGCCCAATCATGCATTTCATCTTTTAACCAGTGACGAATTGGTACTGGGAATCCAAGTTTTTTACGATCTAATACGTGATCTGGAACGATTCCGCGTGCGGCTTCACGTAAAATAGCTTTCGTAGTTCCGTTAGCAATCTTAAATTCAGTTGGAATTTTAGATGCAACATCGAATACTTCTTTATCTAAGAACGGTACACGAAGTTCTAATGAGTTTGCCATTGTCATTTTATCAGCTTTTAATAAAATGTCACCGCGTAACCATGTGAACATGTCAATGTACTGCATTTTGCTTACATCATCATAATCTTTAATCTCGTTATACAATGGTTTCGTGATATCCATATAGTTAACACTTTCATTGTAATACTTCATTAATTCAACTTTCTCTTCTTCACGGAAGATTTTCGCGTTTCCATAGTAACGCTCTTCAATTGGCGTACATCCACGCTCTAGGAAGCTCTTACCTTTAAATCCTTCTTTAAGAGCACCACTTAATGCTTTTAGAACGCTCTTACCTGGGCTAGGAATGTAAGAGAACATTTTTAGTGAGTTTGGCTCACGATAAATGTTATAACCACCAAATAGCTCGTCTGCACCTTCACCTGAAAGAACAACTGTTACATGCTTACGTGCTTCTTTTGCAACGAAGTACAATGGTACAGCTGCTGGATCTGCTAAAGGATCATCCATATGCCAAATGATTTTTGGGAACTCATCCATAAACTCTTTCGCTGAAATGAATACGTTATGGTTTTTAACGCCTAATTTCTCTGCAGTTTCTTTGGCAACATCAACTTCACTGAAACCACGTTGCTCAAAACCAATAGAGAATGTTAAAAGGTTTGGATTCATTTCTCTTGCGATAGAAGCGATAATAGATGAATCGATACCACCAGATAAGAATGAACCTACTGGTACATCACTGCGCATATGCACTTTTACTGAATCGTATAACACATCACGAATTGCTTGGATATGCTCCTCTTTCGTTGCGCTTGAAGCGTTGAAATAAGGTTTCCAGTAGCGATGGATTTCCATCTCTTTACCGATTTCTTTTACGAAATAATGACCAGGCTCAATTTTATTAACATCAATTGTTAATGTTTCTGGCTCTGGACCATATTGGTACGTAAAGTAATGTTGTAGTGACGTTGGATTAACTCCTTTATCTTCCATCACATGCATAATACTTTTCTTCTCAGATGCGAAGAATGTAGTATCACCTTGTTGTGCGACGTATAAAGGTTTAATACCGAAGTGATCACGTGCACCGAAAAGTTTCTTCTCTTCACGATCCCAAATCATAAATGCAAACATACCACGAAGATAGTCTACACATTTTTCTTTCATATGTGCATACAATGCAATGATAACTTCTGTATCAGATTGTGTTGCAAACGTTGCACCTTTTTCAAGTAACATTTCACGTAATTCTACATAGTTGTAAATTTCACCATTAAAAATAATTACATATCGATCATTTTCATAAGTTAGCGGCTGATGTCCTGCCTCTAAGTCAATGATGCTTAAACGGCGGAAGCCAAATTGTACATGTTCATCACGAAAATATCCTTCGTCATCTGGACCGCGGTGGAAAATCATCGTGTTCATATTTTCAAATTGATGTTTTTCTGTTTCTGAAAACTCTCTAGGGTTTTCACATAAACATCCTACAAAACCACACATACTTCTTACCCTCTTTCGGTTTTCATTCTGTTTCTATACTACTATATCAACCCTATTTATACTAGCATAATCAACTGAATATGGCGACCAAAAACTATAAAAAAATCACTCCATTTCACATTTTTAACAATTTTTTATGAAAACATGAAAACTAGACACTCACCTTTCTCCGCTTTTGTCATATGATATTGCAAATTGATTTCTAGGAGGGAATACCATGAGTGAAGAAAAAAAAGATTCTTCTCGCCCACCGGTTCGTAATTACTTAAAGCAAATTGATGATTTCTTCGAGCAAACACCTCTTCGCAATGTAATCGCTGATTTAAATCATTTTTTCCAAAAAGGAAACCGTTTATTAACATTCCCTGTAGATTTATATGAAGTTGGTGAAGAACTCGTCGTTACAGCTGAACTACCAGGTATACAAAAAGAACAAATCCAAATTGAAATACAAAGTGAATACTTAAAAGTCTCTGTAAAAGAAGAGATACTCGAAGAGGAAGAAGAAGAACAAACATCCCATAACTATTATCGCCGAGAACGTTCCATTTCAGAAGCATCAAGATTGATTAAGTTGCCGTATTCAATTAATAAAAAAGCAGCGAAAGCTTCTTATCAAAACGGCGTATTAGAAATTCGGGCGCCGAAACTTCCCCAGCAACATGACATTTTATCCATAGACTAATGCAAAAAAAATAAGGGTGCTATGCACCCTTATTTTTAATCCACTAATCGCTTCATATCACGTATAATGTCTTCGTATGGCGTATTACTAATGCCACTATACTTTTTCATTACTTTTCCGTTTTGATCAATTAAATAAAATGATGTACCATGCATGACCTGACCGTTCTCCGGCTTATCCACAAGTGATTGGAAATTATCTTTTGAAAACTTTGTAATATCTTCTAACGAATATCCCGTTAATAAATTCCAGTTACTAGTATCCTCTGTAAACTTTTGAATAAAAGCTTTCAGATTTTCTGGTTTATCAAGGTCTGGATCTACACTAAATGAAACAAACTGAACGTCTATCTTCTCTTCTTTTGCCATCTTTTGCAGCTTGGCCATATTTGCAGTCATTGGTGGACAAACTGTTTGACAATTTGTGAACATAAAATCTGCAACCCAAACTTTCCCTTTTAAATCTTTTGTACCAAATTGCTTTCCATCTTGATTTGTAAATTGGAAAGTTTCTAAATCCCAATTTAATGGTTTACGAAGCTTTGAACCTGATTCACTACATCCAGCAAGTACAAAGAGACAAAATACAACCATAAGACCAATTATTTTTTGATAACGCTTCATTTATAAACCTCTTTTCTCTATCCTAAATTTAAATAGGTTATGTTTATAATAACAAAAGTTAACACTACGAGAAAATTGTTTACTACATTTGTTCACGAAATCGTACGAATTTACGTATGTTACTTCTTTATTTCAAGCGAATTACTAGACAAAATATATTTTTTTACTATTATTTCTATAAATCGAAGTGATAAAACTAATTTTATTGTTACTTTTGTAAATATCTCTCCCTATTTTTTAACAATTCCTTAAACATTAATCCATGTTTTACACTGTATTCCTTAACAACATTTCGGTACAATACAAATACAACGATTTTAAATGAGGTGATGTTCATGGCAAAGCGCTATGAAAATATGGATAATGTTAGTACAAAAAAATCAATTCGCTCTTTTTTACGCTGGCGTAAAGAGCGAAAGCAAAACAAAAAAGATTTTTCTTTCTTAGTAGAACAATCACCCGTTAAACAAAGTGCATTTTTGCAAAGTAATGTTGAAAAAACGACTGTCACATGGATTGGGCATTCTACTTTTCTAATCCAAACGAATGGACTTAATATATTAACAGATCCAGTATGGGCCAATAAATTAAAGCTAGTTCCAAGACTTACAGAACCTGGACTCTCTATAGAAGCACTACCTAAAATTGATATTGTCCTTATTTCACATGGTCATTATGATCATTTAGATTTTTCAACTCTTCGTCAGTTGAATGATGATGTTCTATATCTTGTACCTATTGGATTAAAACAATTATTTACTCGTAAGAAATTTAAACATGTAGAAGAGTATAAATGGTGGGAAAGTACGAAAATTAACGAAGTTTCTTTTCACTTCGTACCTGCTCAGCACTGGACGAGAAGATTCTTATTTGATATGAATACGTCTCACTGGGGCGGATGGATTATTGATAATGAAACGACTATGGAAACCATATATTTTTGTGGTGACAGTGGCTATTTCCAAGGTTTCAAAGAAATTGGTGAACGCTTTTTAATTGATATTGCTCTTATGCCCATTGGCGCTTATGAACCAGAATGGTTTATGAAAGTATCTCATGTTTCACCTGAAGAGGCTGTGCAAGCTTATTTAGATTTAAACGCTACGCATTTTATACCGATGCATTACGGAGCTTTTGCACTCGCCGATGAAACACCTCGTGAAGCAATAACTAGACTTCGAAATAATTGGAATTTGCGCATGTTACCATGGGAACAACTGCATGTACTCTTTTTAGGCCAAACTTTTATTTATAGTAACGCAACAAATGATAAGCAAGTAAATGAAAAAATTGAAATTTTACATGTGTAACGTAACGACTGATTTCCTATATCCAACATATAATATAGAAAATCCTATAAAGAAACTTTAATCAGTGGGAGTTTCTTTATCCCCACTGATTATTAACCTTCACCAATCGGGCTTTTACGGACAGCCCGCCACCTAACCTCTTTGCTCCAGCTAAATTTTGAGGTGGGAGTTTTACTGTCCGCAAATAGCGGGATAAAGGGTGTTTTCTATGAATGAATATTTACAGACTCGCTATATCATTAGCGGTAGTGCCTGTATAGCTCTTCTTATTTCTTACTTTCTATTTACATAAAAAAGCTACTTGAAATATATTTTCAAGTAGCTTTTTTATTACTCTGCTAAATACATAAACCCGATTGCACCCGGACCTGTATGAGTACTAATTATAGGCGTTGTATAGAAAATTTCTGATTGAGCAAACCCACTCACTTTTTCAACCGCTGCTTTCATACTTTCAGCTAAAGGAATTGCTTTCGCATGCGGAATTGCAACAGCCTTTACAACTTTTCCAGCTGTATCTTGCTCAAATAACTTAGCTAATGTTTTTACAATTTGGCCTTGGCTACGAACTTTCGTTACAGGATTATAAACACCATCTTCAAGACTAGCAATTGGCTTTATATTAAGTAGCGAACCGATAAACGCTTTTCCTTTACCGATACGTCCACCCTTCACTAAGTTTTCTAATGTGTCTACTACTACATATAAACGAGTATTCTTTCTTACTTCATCTACACGTTTTAAAATTTCTTCTAGTGAACGTCCTTCATTTGCCATTTTTGCAGCTTCAATTACTTGATATGCTAAAGCATGTGTAATAAATTGAGAATCAACAACTGTTACTTTTGTATCGGTCATTGATGCAGCACTATTTGCAGTTGCTACAGTACCACTCATTCCACTTGTCATATGAATGGAAAGTACTTCACTTCCATCTTCACCTAACTTGTCATACATTTCTACAAATGTACCCATTGCTGGTTGTGATGTTTTTGGTAGTTCCTCTGATTTAAGCATTTCTTCAATAAATTCATCTGGTTGTAGATCAACGCGATCTAAATATGTTTGTCCATTTACAGAGATTGATAATGGTAGAACATGAATGTCATACTTCTCGATTACCTCTTGTGATAAATCTGCTGTTGAATCTGTTACAATTTTAATTTTTTGCATATTATATTCTTCCCTTTCCAATACGCTCTCCTTGTTATTATACTAGTATTCCCACTGCTTTCAACAATTTGGAACGAAATTTCATCAAATTAATTATATTTTTATATCTAAAATGAAAAAGACAGAGCTCCTAACCCTGTCTCTACTCTATATCATGCATTTTTTTCAAGAGTATTTGTTTTATATACATTTAAATAATCATTCCACTTCAAACAATTTTGTAAATATTCACGGAAAGAATATGAAAATCTTGGATGTTTTTGTTTTTGAATTTTTGCAATAAATAATTGAAGACGAGACTGAATTAGAAACGATAATGGATGCTGTGCCTGTAGGACAGGGATTTCGAATATTTTAATACAATCCCCTGTTGAATGAGTGAAATAAAAACTTTTCGTAATCACAATATCAATCCTCTTTTTCATTGGATTTTTGAACTTCCTCTACTTTGCGCTGTAAGACGTTGTTTAAAGTGGAGTAAAATCAGACTTATATGATTTCTGTAGTCCTTATGGCTAGAAGATTTATACTCTATTCATCTCCACCTAATCCATCTTCCCGTCCTAAATATCCCTGAGACGGGAATCTCATTATCCATCAATTGTTTAATACATTTAGTATAAGCTTATAAAAGCGCAAAGTTTGTCTAAATTTTGGAGATTCTATAATTTTTTTCTTCTATATATTGTATACGTTTATAGCTATAGTATAACAAATAAATAAAAAAGTGCCTTTATAACGAGGCACTTTTCGACTGCATTTCTTCTCTTTTCTTTTTTCTCTTACTAACAACCTTTGATAAAGCAATACTTACTTCATAAATACAAATAAGCGGCACCGCAACTAAACTATGAGATAAAAAGTCAGGCGGTGATATGCAAGATGCAATGATAATCAATGCTACGTATGCATATCTTCTTATTTTTATTAAAAATTCCGCCGTAAGTATTCCAATACTAGTTAAAAACATTACAACGACTGGCAATTCAAAAATCACAGCAAATGGAACTGTTAAATTAAGTACAAAATGAAAATACTTTTCTGTCGTAAACATCGTATTAAACATTTCATTACCTATTGTAGTTAAAAAGTGAAATAGAAACGGCATTACAATAAAGTATCCAAAACATAAACCTGCGATAAATAATATAGACAATACCGGTATATACATTATTGTCATCTTTTGTTCATTTGGATGTAAACCCGGTTTTACAAATAACCAAATTTGTATAGCAGCAAAAGGAATTGTACAAACGATAGCAAATACTGTAGCAATCGAGAAAAAAATCCACAATACATCACTTGGACCGAGAACAGTTAATTTCATTGGTAAATCTTTTACAAGCCAAAAATAAATATCCTTTGTAAAAGTAAATCCAATAATTAAAAATAGTACAAAGGATAACACCGTATATATTACTCTTTTTCGAAGCTCAACAATATGTTCTACTACGCTCATTTCCCGATCTTCCATCTCGTTCACCACACTTTATTTATCCATTACAAGGAAAATACATTACAGTTTTTCTTTCTTTTCCTTTTCTTGAAATGCGTCATCTGTCAATTCTTTCGTTGATTTTTTAAACTCTTTTAACGTTTCCCCTAAAGCCTTCCCGATTTCCGGCAATTTTTTAGGTCCAAATAAAATGAGTACTGCTACTAAAATTAAAATTAACCCTGGAAAGCCAATATTTGAAAACATTTCCCCATCCCCTTTATTAGTAGTTTCCTTGTCCTACTATTACATAATTTCATTTTGTCAAAAAAGTTTGAAAACGTCAACAAATCCATTGCCTTTTGTCAAAAAAATTCAAAAATATAATCAATTATACAAATTTCATTTTCTATTGCTCTTGTGTATGATATGGTAAGGAAAATGACATATTATTTTATGATAGTAGAAAGGATTTGCATTATGACTGAAAAAATGACACGAATGACCCAATTTGTAAAAGAAGAAATTGCAAATGCAATTACACATGGTATCGGTGCCATTTTAAGCATCCCTGCCTTAATCATATTGATTATTCATGCTTCTAAGCACGGTACCTCATCAGCTGTAGTCGCATTTACTGTTTATGGTGTAAGCATGTTCTTACTGTACTTGTTTTCAACATTGCTACATAGCATTCATCATCCTAAAGTAGAAAAAATATTTACTATTTTAGATCATTCAGCCATTTACTTATTGATTGCTGGCACGTATACTCCTTTTCTACTTATTACACTTCGTGGCCCATTAGGATGGACGTTGCTTGCTATAATTTGGACACTTGCAATCGGAGGTATCGTCTTCAAAATCTTCTTTGTACGTCGCTTTATAAAGGCATCAACTTTATGTTACATCATTATGGGCTGGCTCATAATCGTTGCCATTAAACCACTTTATGAAAATCTAACTGGACATGGTTTTTCACTGCTTTTAGCTGGTGGAATTTTATATTCTGTCGGAGCTATATTCTTCCTTTGGGAAAAGCTACCTTTCAACCATGCCATATGGCACCTGTTCGTTTTAGGTGGTAGTGCGATGATGTTCTTCTGTGTACTCTTTTACGTCTTACCTACAGCATAATAAAAAAGGTTTCAGCTTATAGTAAGCTGAAACCTTTTTTATTACTTATGTAATTGTGATGCGATAACTTCCTGTGTATGCTTCGTTAATTCTTTAATATCCATATTCGCATACTCTTCAGGTGTAATCGGCTTAGAAATTGTTACTGTTGCATGAGCTGACTTCATACGATTTCCATTCGCTTCAAACATCTTATATGTACCATCTAACGTTACAGGTAAAATTGCTACACCTGATTTTACTGCAAGATGGAAACTACCAGCCTTAAACTCTCCAACTTCGCCACCTTTACTTCTCGTTCCTTCTGGGAAAATTACGATAGAATGTCCATTCTTTAATAGTTCGATTCCATCTTTAATTGCTTTAAGAGATTGACGACGATCGCTACGATCCATAAATACACAATTCATAAGTTCCATCCAAGTTGGTACAACTGGGAACTTTTTAATCTCTGCTTTTGACACGAATCCAATTGGTTTATTTAAGTAACCTAGTAAAACAGGGATATCCATATTACTTTGGTGATTACTTACAACTAGTACCGGCTTGTCTTTCGGAACATTTTCAAGCCCTTTCACTTCTACTGTCCCTCCAGCTACACGTACCATTTTCTTACCAAACCAATTTGTCGTTTTGTACACAGCATTATCTTTTTCTTTTGGCGCCATCGTATTTACTTGTCTTTTAAGACGCCACATTCTCGGTGTAATCGCAATTACAATTAAAATTAAATAAAAGATTTTAAAAAACGTTTGAATCATACAGAACCCCCACCTATTATCATTCCGACCTTCATTATACTAGACAAACGAAGGAAAAAGAAGAAAAAAAGTCCAAACATCAAGTGTTCGGACTTTTTAAGCATTCTATATTAGAAACGTTTTGCTAATTCACGAGCATTAACAATTGCCGCTTCTTTAATTTCTTGTGCTTTTTCAGGGTTTGCATTCATACCTTCAACTGCAATATAATCAGTATCATTTACACCGACAAATCCTAATACAGTTTTTAAGTGATTGCGTCCGAAGTCTACAGCTGCGTATGCTCCTTCAGAATATACGCCACCTGTTGCTTGAATGTGAAGTGCTTTTTTACCTTCTAATAAGCCAACTGGACCATTTTCAGTATATTTGAATGTTTTACCTGCGATTGCTACGTTATCTAAGTATGCTTTTACTACTGGTGGATAGCTAAAGTTCCACATTGGAGTTACGAATACATAACGATCTGCATGCATAAATGTTTCTAAGTTTGTGTTCATTGCTGCTACTTTTTGTTGTTGAGCTTCCGTTAAAGTTTCAAAGCCTTCACCTGCTGCAAATTTACCCCAAGCAGCAAATACATCTGCATCGATTGCTGGTACAGTAGTATTGAATAGATCAATTGTTACAACTTCGTCTTGTGGATGCTCGTTTTTATAAGCCTCGATGAAAGCTTCCCCTACTGCCATTCCGAAAGAACCTTCTGCTGAATTTGGATTTGCTGTGATAAATAGTACTTTTGTCATTGTATTCTCTCCCTTTTCTCTCTTTATCTTTAATTCAAGATTTGTTTTTTAAAAGTTAATAACTTACCTTATGTAAGTATAATACAAAAAGTTTTAATCAATGTCAATAAAAAATAGCTACTTTTTTTTCGTAAGTTAATGATTTATTTTGTTTCTCTAAAATTTAGTATACAGATATTAAGAATTCTCATACAAAAAGGCTACCTCTATAAATTATAGAGGTAGCCTTTTATTACATATTATTTTTGAAAAACATGTTTTACTTTTTCAGCTGGAATGTTACTTCCGCCTCTACCTTTTACATCTTCAATCATCATTGTAATGACCATATCTGGCGAATTCAAATCAAATGCAGCGAACCAGCCTAGTTCTTTTCCTTCGGCTTCTTTAGATACTTTTAATTCCGCTGTACCTGTTTTTCCAGCAAGAGTCATTCCATCAATCTTAGCAATTTTCCCTGTACCATCCGGATCATTAATTACTTTCGTCATAGCAGTTTTTAATATATCCTGATTTCCTTTAGAAATTACATTTTCTTTCCAAGCTTTTGGTTGTTTATCTGTTTTAATAATATACGGTGATGGAATCGTTCCATCATTTACAATTGGCGCATACGTTAAAGCTAAATGAAGAGGAGTCATTAATACTTGTCCTTGTCCATATCCTGTATCTGCCATTTGAATATCATTTTTAATACCGTCATTTGCAATTTTAGAAGCAGGGAATCCATATTCAATTGGTAGTTTCTCATCGAATCCGAATTTTTTCGCTTCACTCATAAACTTGTCTTTTCCGATTTTCAACGCTTCTTGTGCGAAGTAAATATTATCCGAGTATTTCATCGCCTTATCAAAATCAATCGGATTTGCATCTTTCACACGCGTTACATAATAATTACCCCAAGAAGAATCTTTTGTCCATTTTAACCCTTCAATTTTTAACTCTTCTTTTGGATCAATCGTTTTCGTTTCAAGACCAATTGCAGCTGTAATTGGTTTAAATACAGAACCTGGTACCGATAATTGTGTAAAGCGATTCGTCATCGGTTTTTTCGGATCATTATTCCAAGCTTCGCGTTGCGCTTTCGATGTTCCTCGTGCAATTAAATTAGGATCATATGCTGGACTACTTACTAGTGCAATTGTTTCTCCACTTTTCGGATTAATTGCTGCACTTGAACCAGCTTCGCCCTTCATTTCATTGTAAGTTTTTTCTTGAACAGCACTATCAATAGTTAAAGTTACGTTTTCTCCATCAACAGCATCTGTTTTTGCCAAGTTTTTAATTTCTTTTCCTTGTGCATCTTCTACAAAGACACGGCCACCTTTTTTACCGCGTAGCTTTTCCTCTAATACTTGCTCTAAACCAGCTTTACCAACTGGATCATCAGCTTGATAGCCTTTCTTTTGAAGCGTTTTTAAATCTTCAGCATTTACCTTTCCGATATAACCAGTTAGATGAGCTGCCGCTTCCCCTAATGGATATGTACGAACATTTACAGGTTTTGTTGAAACACCTGCTAAATCAATATACGTATTTTGCGTTGCCCCTTCAGGCAAAATTCCAATTGGTACGAGATACCCTGGTTTTACCCATTTAGCAGCTAATTTTTGATCAATTTCTTCTACAGTCATATTTAACAACTTCGCTACTGTCTCTTTCGTTTGCGGAGCAGTATCGTCTAATTTTTCTGGAACTATTCCAATTTCAGAAGCTTTCCCATTCGTTGCAAGACCTTTTCCATTACGATCGTATATTTCACCACGTTTTGGCTGTGTCGTCTGCATACGCACTTTACTATCTTTCGTCATGCCAGGGAAAATAAAATCAGGAGTCCAATCTATTTTCCAAGATTCTTTATCTCCATCTTTTTCTTTCACCATTTTTGCTTCATGGCCAAAAGTAATTTTACCACCAACTGTATCCATGCTTACTTTAAAAGGAACAGGGCCTTCATCTTTTTTATCTTCTTTTACTTCCCCTGTTTCTACCTTTAAGTCGTTCACTTCGATACCAGAATAAATTTTTTCATATTTCTCAGTAAACTCTTTCTTTGAAATATCTTTTTTTGCATTTTTTGATAGTTGATCATACATATCTGCAAATTTTTGTTTATTCCATGCTTTTACATATGTATCAAACGCTTCTTGTGGTTTTTCTTCTTTACCGCATCCAACTAACATGAATGTTAAGCAAAGAAAAAGAATCCCCCATATCTTTCTCAATCCATTCTCCTCCTCTTTCTATATTAGTACTTTTGCAAATTTTAGCATTTTTTACATGCTACCTATCATTATAGCACTATCGAATCTCATCTATAAACTTATATTGGTGAATATAAATAAAAAGATTGATGCGAATTCTCACATCAATCTTTTTATTTATTGTTGTTTCTCATATACGTGGTAATAATACGTATACGGGTTTTTTTCATCCGTTAAACCTTTTTCTACAAAAATCTCTTCCCAATTTGTCATATCTATTTCTGGGAAGAATGTATCTCCTTCAAATGCATGATGGATTTTTGTTATATATAACTTGTCTACATAAGGTAAAAAGAGATCGTAAATTTGCGCTCCGCCAAAAATAAAAATCTCTTCTTCATTTTTACATAGTTCGAATACTTCTTCTACAGAATGAACAACTTCACATCCTTCAACGTGATATCCTTCATTACGAGTTACAATAATATTACGTCTTCCAGGCAGCGGTCTACCAATCGCTTCATAGTTCTTCCTTCCCATAATAAGCGGGTGACCCATCGTTGTTTTCTTCACGTATTGTAATTCACTCGGTAAACGCCAAGGTAAATTATTATCTTTACCGATTACTCTATTTTCGTCCATTGCGACCATAAATGAAACAATCATTTTTTCATCTCCTCTACAATTATACTGCAACCGGTGCTTTAATTGCTGGATGTGGATCATATCCTTCAATCGTTAAATCTTCCATTTCAAAATCGAAAACAGATTTCACATCTGGATTTAATGTAAGTTTCGGGAATGGACGTGGTTCACGTGCCAATTGCTTTTCTACTTGTTCAAAATGATTTGTATAAATATGTGCATCACCAATTGTATGAACAAATTCCCCTACTTCAAGACCACATTCATGTGCAATTAGATGTGTTAGTAGTGAATAACTTGCGATGTTAAATGGTATTCCAAGGAATATGTCACCACTTCTTTGATATAGCTGACAAGAAAGCTTTCCGTCCGCTACATAAAACTGGAATAATGTATGACAAGGGGGTAATGCCATACTTGGTACGTCTTCAGGATTCCAAGCAGAAACGATTAAACGACGTGAGTCTGGTGTTTTTTTAATCATTTCAATTACATCTTTTAATTGATCAAGTGTCTCACCAGCTGTCGTTTTCCAAGCTCGCCACTGTTTACCGTAAACGTCTCCTAAATAACCATATTTATTTGAGAAATCATCATCTTCTAAAACTTTCTTTTTAAACAATTCCATCTGCTCATCGTACTGTACTTTAAATTCTTCATCTTGTTGTGAGCGAAGACCAAAATCCGTCATGTCAGGACCAGTATACTCATCACTTTCTACCCAGCTCTTAAACGCCCATTCATTCCAAATGTTATTATTATGCTGCAATAAATAACGAATATTTGTATCACCTTTCATAAACCAAAGTAGTTCACTTGCTACAAGGCGAAATGGTACTCTTTTTGTCGTTAATAAAGGAAATCCTTTACTCAAATCAAAACGCATTTGATATCCAAATACAGATACAGTTCCTGTCCCTGTACGATCTTCTTTCTTCGTACCATGTTCCATTACATGGCGGCATAAATTTAAGTATTCATTTTCAGCATGTTTCATATGTAGGAAAACCTTCTTTCAATCGTATATGCAATTTATCATAACATGAAAAATGGTAAATTTAATAATCCTAATTAATAAAATTTCTTCCGCTAATTCTTACAAAATTATTAACTTTCCAAATTTAAAAAGGTTTTCATTTTCTATTACCGAAAGTATAGTGCGGTAGAACAAAATTTATATTTGGAGGTTAGAAGTATGTCTAAAATTGAAACGCCTGTTATGACTTCTTTACAAACAACGGTTGAAAAAATGATGAAGAATTTAAATGTTCCTGGTGCTGCTGTAGCTGTTATAAAAGACGGTGAAGTTATTATTTCAGAAGGTTTCGGCTATCGTAATATAGAAACAAAAGAGGCTGTTACAGCGAATACCCGGTTCGCAATCGGTTCCTCAACGAAAGCGTTTGGCACACTTTCATTAAGCTTGTTAGCACAGCAAAAAAAGTTTAATTGGGATACTCCTATCCATTCTTATATACCTAACTTTACTTTATCTGAACTACTTGCTAGCTCACAAGTTACAGGACGGGATTTAGCTTCTCATCGAACTGGAGTGAGTCGTCATGATGCTCTTTGGTACAACTCTTCCTTATCTCGACAAGATCTCGTTGAAAAAATAAAACATTTACCACTTGATACACCGTTCCGGACTGCATTTCTATATAACAACTTAATGTATGCAACAATTAGCTGCATTGTTGAAAACATTACAAATCAAACGTGGGAGCAATATACTACAGAACATATTTTAGAACCTTTAAATATGAGACATACAAACTTCTCTGTTAACGATTCACAAACTACAGATGATTACGCTTTACCTTACATTGAAAATGACGGTGAAATAAAAGTAGTTCCATTCCGTAACATCGATACAGTTGGCGCTGCTGGGTGTATTAATTCTACAATTGAAGATATGGCAAATTGGGTACTTCTCCACTTAAACGAAGGAAAATTTGGAGATCATGAATTAATCTCCTCTGAATTATTACAACAAATGTATACACCACACAATTCAATTCCAGACCAACCCGTTTTATCACTCCCTGAATCTCCATTAAATAGTTACGGTCTTGGTTGGTTTATTAGCGCTTATCGTGGTAAAAAAGTAATTCATCATGGCGGTAATATCGATGGATTTTCAGCACTTGTTTCATTCATACCAACAGAAAACATAGGCCTTGTCATTTTAACGAATGCTGGAGGAACATTACTTCCTACTTATCTCGCTAATCAAATTTATGACGAACTACTTGAATTAGAATCCATTGATTGGCATAAACGTGCTGTAGAAGATACTAAAAAAATGAAGGAAATGATGAAAGAAGCAACTGAATCGCTCCCTGAACAAATTAAAGGGACTACACCTTCGCACAAGTTAGAGGATTATACTGGTACTTTTGAACATCCTGCATACGGAACATTACAAGTATACAAACGAGATGATTCGTTATATGTACAATTTATGGAAATGGATATTCAATTAGGGCATCATCATTACGACATCTTCTCTGCAAAAGTTGACTTATTCCAAATGAAAATGAGCTTATTATTCGCTTATGAAATGAATGTAAGTGGTGAATTCCCATCCCTTCAGTTACATGTACCAGCTACATTAAGTACTCAGCCGCTTACATTTAAGAAAATTAAATAATTATTTTAATAGAGGGAAGATACACTTCCCTCTATTTTTATATTCTCATCCAAATAAAGGATTTTACGTATAGAACAAGGAATCCTTTTATTTAGTTATTTAAACTATAAGGAGGAAAAGCATTGTACACAGAAATCTTCAAAGAAGTTGTTTCGATTACTCATCACGATTATTCCGGTTGTATTGATAAAAAAGGATGGGATGATCCTACTACATATTTACAAACAATTGAGCAACTAGAGAAGCAAAGAGATTTAACACCAGTACAATTCACTGAAATTGTAAATGATTACTTATTAGACTTCAAAGACAATCATATGTTTTTCAAAATGAGCTCTAACGATCAACCTCTTAACAGTGTTGGCTTCCAAGTGAAAAGATACGAAGATCACCTATATATTACATCTACTTCACAAGAAAAAAGAGTAAAAAAAGGACAAACTATCGTTGCATTAGATAATATGAAAATTCCTAAGCTATTAATAAAGTATAAAAAGTATGTAAATGAGAATACATATGAGCGTGAAAAATGGGACTATGTTTTATTAAAATCATCAAATTGTACACTTATAGATAAAGATGGAGTAACCGAAACCATTTCTTTACAAAAATATAAACAAAGCGAATACACACCTATCTATTCATTAAAAAAGTACAATAAAGATACACTCTTAATTACTTTAACTGACTTTGCAAATGCTGCAGCTATTAATCAATTAATCGACTCATACAAAAACGAGCTGGATTCTTTTCAAAACTTAATTATAGATGTGCGATTGAATCGTGGTGGAAGTGATGATGCATTTTTCAACATACTTCCTTACTTATTTGAAGACAAAGAAATTTCTCTTTTCGACTCTTCAAATACAATGCAATTAAATCATACAGAACGAAATTATTATTTACGAATGCAAGACTTCGAAGAAGATTATGATTCTTCAGACGACCTTTCAAAGTTAGTCACCGATATGTTTATTCACGATTTAAAAGAGAATTATAAAAAGGGCCTTGTTACATTTGATACATCTGGAGTACCAAAAGAACTTCAAACTTTGAAAATACACGGACGAACAACACCAAGTAGAGTAGCCGTATTAACAGATGTTACATGTGGAAGCTCTGGTGATTCTTTTGTAGAAGCAACAAAAAAATCACCGAAAGTAAAAGTAATAGGTCGTCCTACTGCTGGTTTAAATGATTATTCTAATTTAGCAGTAATGGAATGGGCTGGTACGTTCGCTCTTTACTATCCTACTTCACGGCTTTCTATTGTAGATAAAGGCAAAGGAATGTCCGGAATTGGAATACAACCTCATATACATATCCCATGGACTCCGGAACATATACAAGAAGATGTGGATTTAAAATTAGCATTACAACTACTTCAAAATGAAGAATGGTAAAAAATAAAGGTAGGTGCGAATCACACCTACCTTTTCTATTTCATATCAATCTTATCTGGTTGAAACCAACTTGGTTTTAATAACTCAAAGTTTTTATGATCTTCCAATACAATATGAAGACGCTCTAACGTATCATCCAACATATGTGGTGCTGCTCTTAATGTCCAGACAACTGATGAGAAAACTGTCATGCCAACGTACACCGCATATAATTTCCAGAACTCTTCTGGTATTCTCCTATTAAAGTATCCTTCTATTTGTCCGATTGAATACGGAATACTAATGTCCCTTGCAAATAGTGCAATTTTCACGAAATCATGCAGTGGATCGCTCCAGTCATAACCATTAAAATCAACTACACCTACATAATTCCCATCCCGTACAATTATATTTTCTAAATGAAAATCATCGTGTTGAAATCGATTTGGGCGATCCTTTACATACATTTCATTTTCATCTATAAACTTAATAATTTTATTATCATTTTTTATTTTTATTCCGCATGTTTTGTATGCTTCTAAATATTTACTATGTTTTTTCATTGCTCTTTCATACCATGGAAGTATATCATTAGGCGCTTCATATGTATGCATTTTCGCTAAATCTTTTCCTGCCTCTATGCCAATATCATATTGTTCTTTTGGTGAATACGTAGGCAATAGCTTCTTCGCATCTTCCCCTTCTAAATATGAAAAAATACTATAGCATACACCTTCTTCTTCCAATATACCTATTTCAATTGGCCTTTGTGCCTGTACGTTACGTTTTACCATTTCATTTAAAATTTGAAACTCTATTTTCTTTCTTTCATACTCTTTTATATCTCCTGTCCGAAATAAATATTTTTCATTATTTGCATTCGTAATTACATATTTCTTATCTGGAGAGAAACCTTTAGAAATTTCTTCAATATTCGCTGCATCTTTTACAATTTGTATATTGTTTTGCCGTGCTGTAATTATCTTCATATCTATTCCCCTTACATTTCTGCATTTGGTGTATAGGCTACTTCTACAATAAATCCATTCGGATCGTAAAAATCAATCGTATAGTACCCTTCTGAATAATGATTCATTTCAATTGGACCACGTATTACCTTCACTTTCATACTAGAAAGAAAATCTGCTACTTCATCAACTACTTCTCTATGAATAGCTTGATAACAAATATGTCTAGGCCCTAACGTCCTTACGATTTCCTCATCTACTTCTTTAAAGTATATTTCACTTTCTCCCGTGCTATATGCTACTTCATTTAATTTTCTCCATCCAATTATTGAAAACAGCTTATTATAAAAAGAAATGGATTCCTCTATATTTGCTACCCAAAATTCAATATGATGAATACCTGCTCGAAGTGTATTCATATTAAGAATACGCTCCTTGTACTACTTGCACAATTTCCATCGGCTTATGAACCATATAATCGGGTGCGTCTTTTTTCACTGTTTCAATAACATCATATCCCCAAGATACCCAAATTACGTTTACCCCAGCCTTTTTACATGCTACTACGTCTCTCTGTTCATCACCGACATATAACATATCTTTCTCAGTTATTTTTTTCGATTTTAAAAATCTTTTTATCATCTTGTCTTTACCGAACAAATTTTTAGAACAATACACTTCTTGTATATTTTCTATATCATTCTTTTGTAAAAATGCTCGAATATGCTCTTCTGAGTTAGATGATATAACCGCAATACCGTATTCTTTTTTATGTAGTTCATCTAATACATCCTTCATTCCATGGAACAAAACGAGATCTTTTATAGCAGGCTGGTATAATTTATAAAACTCCAACGCTAATATCGGTAATTTATACAGTGGTACATCGAGTTGTTTACATCTCTCTGGCATCGTTAATTTACGTAAATGTTCAATTTCTTCTTCCTTTACTGCTTTATACCCATGTTTTTCAGCAAGTTGATTATAAATCGGTACAAATATATTTTGTGAATCTACTAATGTGCCATCAAAGTCAAAAACAATATATTTTTGCATCTCCATACTCCTTTTGCTTCTTTTTCTAAACCTATGTTATTCAACAACATAGTTGTCTGTCCCTTCTATAAAAATAAAAAAGAACAAGATTTTCTCTTGTTCTTTTTAAGAAAGCCATTTTGGCGGTACATTCGTATTCCAATAAATATTCCCTAACTCATGATGTCCAGAGTATCCATCATCAAAACGATGATAGTGGAAATTAAAATAATAACCATCTTGCGGTGGATGATCTCTTCTTACATGGAAACGCAATAAGTCATTTCCTGTTTTCGTATCGTAGACGTGAAAAATCTTTTCATTATTTCCACCAGCTGGTCTTTGAGAAATCGCTAATGATTGCAATGACTTCTCTGGTACATCATTGGCAAGTTCAGCAATTGCCTCTTCAATCTTTGGTAATATTACATCTTTAAATTCATCTTCAATTACTGGGCCAATTTTAGTACCAAACTTTTGCATCGACTGTTTTTCTGCTTCTTGCATCGCATAAGTAATAAAAGTATCGGTGGTTAACCTGTCATTCGTTTCTTCATATGTATAGGACGTACTCTCCAAATTTTGTTGCCCAGCTGTGCTCGTAGGCTTGTCCGCAGCTTTGGCATTATCAAGCAATATGGAAGGAGGCGTCACTAAACCAAATGTAAATACGGTAATTAATGCGACTAAGGTTTTTCTAAACCAATTTGGCATTTATGTTCCCTCCCCTTTCACTCATTATTTTTTTATATAACGGTGGTTTCTTCTATTATACAAAATGATTATAATTTTTGCACTTTACAATTTTGTTAACGTTCACATATTTTTCACTTGAATATGAAATTGTAAGATTTCATACAATATTAATACCACAATATTGAGGAGGCACTTGAATGACTTTAGATGTCATGTATTCCGCCGCAAGCATACTCGTTTTAGTATATTTTATTTATCAATGTATTACAGACTAGAAAAAGAGCCGTCAATGGCTCTTTTTTAATGGTAAAAATACAATCCATACAATTAATAAAATAAAAATAATGCCACCGATCACAGCTGGCAATAAATAAAACTGGAAAAGTATAACTATTACATATAAAAGTATTGCTGGTAGTAGTAAATAACGATCTGCCTTCCATCTTAACAAAAGTAATTTCCCTTCATCACAATATAAATGAAGAAACATCTTATTCGTAAATTCATTCCAATAATCACGTGCATAGCGAGAAATTGCAACTACAGCAAATACGAGAACAATAGCTGTAATCCACCTTGGAGTCATAATTATACTTGCAGTACTGATACATACAATTTGAATATAAAATATTCGTGCAGTACTTGTACGGAAAAATTCTTTCAAAAAAGATTCGACAATACGAGAATCAGCTTTTTTTCCTAATAGTCTTTTAGAGCGCGGAAACATCCACGGTTTTTTATTCGAACTACTCGGTTTAGCCGCATGACCACCAACTTGCATAATTCCGCTCGTCCAGCGCATGCTTTCCTCCTTTTCTTTCTCGATTTCTTTAAAAAAGAACTTTTTATAATTCATTTTCTCTTTTACTAATACACTACTTAAGAAAATTACTAAACCGATAAATAGAATTGAATAAAATGGATTTTTATAAATAAAAAATAAACTAATTCCCAAAAAGGACACGCTCATAGAAAATACTACATTTTTTATAATCCATAAAACCCATCGTTTCCCCACATGTACATGAATAAATCTCGTTAACAACGACAACATAAATCGAAATATAGTAAAGAATACCCAAAATAATAGGACTTGTATCTCTGTTACCTCGATACTTTTCATCAACACCGGTAACATAATAACGACCACTATTATATTCGTTATCGCTATTCGAATAAATGTGTACATCATGCCATACTGGACTAATTTTCGCATATGTGTTGCATACGAAATTAAAAATAAACTATCCGCTTGCTCAAAAAATGAACGAACTCCTCTCGGATATGTTACTAGATAAAATGCTAGTAATCCTAATCCGAAATAAATCGTCTCTTCCATTGATAATTCATTTATCCATAGTGACCTATAATAGATTCCCATAAATATAAGTATTGGAATAATAATATATAACGCGACTGTCCAATCTGTTACCGAACGTATAGACTTCCACTTCCGCCGGAGCTCATGGCGTAATCTTTTATAAAATTGTTGTTTAATCATGTTGTTCACGCCTTACAATTATATCAAAGCAGTCTAGTAATGAGCTACCAGGCATTTCCGCTAACATTTGAATAGATTCTAAATGTCCATCTGCGACTAATGTACCTTGTGAAATGAGTAAAAATCTTTCACAAATTTTTTCAGCCGTATCCAATACGTGCGTACAAAGTAAAATTCCTGCCCCACGCTCTTTTTCTTTATATAAATAAGTTAAAAACTCTTTCGTAGCTACTGGATCTAAACCGATAAAGGGTTCATCAATAATATAAAAATCTGGCTCAGTTAAAAACGCCAATATTAGCATCGATTTTTGTTTCATACCTTTTGAAAACTTTGATAAATACTCATGTTTATGCTTATCCATTCGAAAAGTATGTAATAATTGTTCCGCTCTTTCTTCCCAGTTTCCCATTTCACTTCCACGAGCAGCCATTAATAATTCAATATGTTCCCAGAGCGTCAAGTAATCATAGTATGTTGGATGTTCTGGCACATATGCATACGGATTTTTCTTTTCACCGAATGATATTTCACCGTCCATATTTACAAGTAATCCGAGCATCGTTTTTATCGTCGTACTCTTCCCAGCACCATTTGCTCCAATAAGAGCAACTAGTTCACCTTTTTCGATAGAAAAAGCTATATCATGAATTGTTTCTTCGCCTATTTCATATCCAGCTGAGCGGATATTTACTTCTAACATGTCTTTCCCCTCTTTCCATTTCCAATACAATCAAGGAAAAGAATAACATATAACTATCTATATATCATTATAAAATATTTATTTTCATAGCAGGAAAAAACATTTTTTAACAGAATATTAAATGTTTGATTACATTTTATTGGAGTGGATAATATGTCTTTTCAAATTCGTGAAGCAACGATAGATGATATAGACGCACTTTGTTCTTTAACGAAAGAATTAAAAGGTTCCTCTATTTCCTATGAAGATATGAACAATCGATTACAATTCGTACAAATGAGTCCGTTTGATTTTTTATATGTTTACGAAGAAGAAGAAGCTATATTTGGATTACTTGGATTTCGTATACGTGAAAATTTAGAAGATGTAACACGTTATGGAGAGATTTCAATTATTAGCGTCGATTCTAACATACGACGGAAAGGCATTGGACAAGTGTTGATGGATTATGCAGAGCAATTAGCAAAGAAACATAATTGCATTGGCACATGGCTAGTTAGTGGAACAAAAAGAGTAGAAGCTCATCCTTTTTACAAAAAATTAGGTTATGAAGTAAATGGCTACCGATTTGTAAAACATTTCTAAACTACTTATAATTGAAGGGACTATAACTATGACAAACATTAAAGCAATTTTCATTGATCGTGACGGTACAATTGGTGGTGACACTACAATACATTATCCGGGATCTTTTGCATTATTTCCATTCACAAAAACATCCTTGCAAAAACTAAAAGCTAAAAATATAAAAATTTTCTCTTTCACAAATCAACCTGGTATCGCAGATGGAATAGCAACTGTAGCCGATTTTGTACAAGAATTAGAAGGCTTCGGTTTTGATGATATTTATGTATGTCCTCATAAACACGGTGATGGTTGTGAATGTCGTAAACCAAGTACAGGCATGCTGCTTAAAGCAGCAAAAAAACATGGGCTTGATTTAACACAATGTGCTGTAGTTGGTGATCGCTGGACTGATATTGTTGCAGGAGAAAAAGTAAATGCGACTACGATTCTAGTCCGAACAGGAGCTGGGTATGATGCTTTGCATACGTACCGAGACAAATGGGCACATATTGAACCAAACTACATTGCAGATAACTTTGAAGATGCAACAAACTGGGTTTTAAATCAACTATAATACAAATGAAGATTTTGATGCACTCAAAATAATTTAAATCATAGTTAAAATATCCTTTTTGGCAAATAATTTTCTTCCACAAAACGGATTACCTCAAAAGGTAGCAAGTTCCCTTTTGATACGCAAACATTGCAATTCAAATTATATTTTTTATTACTAACAGCAATTAACATAAAGAAGGAATAGCTTAGTGGCTATCCCTTCTTTATTGACTTCTATTATTTACATTTGTTATCTTTTTTTATTGAGTATTCTCATCGTTTTTATACTCCAAAATATCCCCTGGCTGACACTCCAAAGCTTTACATATCGCTTCCAATGTTGAAAAACGAACCGCTTTTGCTTTCCCATTTTTCAAAATAGAAAGATTCGCCATCGTAATTCCAACCTTCTCCGAAAGTTCCGTTACACTCATCTTTCGTTTTGCTAACATGACGTCAATATTAATAATAATTGTCATATCCGCCACCTCAGACCGTCAAATCATTTTCTGATTTTATGTTAATTGCTTCTTGTAGAAGGCGTTGAAGAATAGCAGCAAAAACAGCGATAACGAGCGAAGCAAAAACGATAATAAGTCCCACTAACCCAATAGGAGGGTCCATTTTTTTCGCTATAAAATGAAAAAGTGGCATACCCAATACATACAAGCCACTGATTGTAACTGCACAGCGCTTTATATTCTTTAACGCCTTTACAGATAATTCCGAGAACGCTGTGTTCTCGTCAATATACTGTAAAAGATTGAAAGCCTGATAAAGAGCAACGTAAAAAGGCACAGCTGCTCCATACATCACAATGAAAACAAGATATTTTATCAGAGTAATATTAGGATACAAATTCGCTGCGAAATTCGCCATTTCCGGCACTAAAAATATGCATAAAGCAAGTACTGCAATTCCAACAAGAAAAATAATTACTTTTAAGAACGTTGTTGAACTTCGTTTAAGATTCATTTACAATACCTCATTTATTTAATGATAACATAATTTTATCACATTTTTTATTGTTTAACGATAAATAAATATCGTTTTCATTTGTTTAATTTAGGAAAAAATAAAAAAGAATTTCTCATTACAAAGAAATTCTTTTTCTTGAAAATGTCTCTTTCAACTTAATTTTTTAAAACGTTAATTCGTAATGGAAATAACGATTATCTCTCAAATAACCATTTTCAGCATATAATCGTTGTGCTGATAAATTATCAATCTCTGTTTGCAATTTTACACCTTTTGCTCCATTCTCTAATGCGTATTCTTTAGCAGCTTCTAATAATTTTTTACCTGTTCCGGCTCCACGCTTCGCCGCTTGTACAAATAAATCATTTAAAATCCATAATTCTTTCATTGAAATGGAAGAAAATGATGGATATAGTTGTGTGAACCCAATATATTCGCCGTCTTCAACTGCTACGAAAATAACGGACTCTTTTTTCTCAATTCGATTTCGTAAAAATACTTTTGCACCTTCTAAATCAGAATCCTGCCTATAAAACATGCGATAGTTATTAAAAACTGATGCTAGTCCATCTAAATCTGCAATTGTTGCCTCATATATTCTCATTTTACTCCATTCCCCTTCCAATACTGTCTCATTATATCCGTTGCCCATTTAGGCTGGTGTATTTCTTCTTTCGGCATAAACTCTTTCATTATTGGTTTTATATCCAATATAGGAGTACCATTAATAGCATCTAATCCCTCAACAATAATTGATTTACCTTCTCTTTTGATCACCTTTACAATTGTTACACCTATGCGATTCGGGCGATTTTTTCCGCGCTGTGCAAAAATACCTACTTCAGGATAATCTTTATTATTTCTAGGATGTCTAGCAAAATACTGAATTTGCTCGTCAATTACTTTATGAAAATAAAAAACAACTTCAATATGGGAAAAATCTTCAATCCCTTGTATACTTTCTTCTGCATACATTTCAGTTAAAGTTATACGGGATCTTACTTCTCCCCACTCATCATCTTTTATTTCCTTTCTTTCATTATGTACAAATGCGATTGGTTGAACTGAAAACATACGCATTCCCCCTTAAATGTAACCACTTACATTATAAAATATTTTCTGAATGTTTTCCAGATATATGAATTAAGTTTACATAATATAATTATAATCTATTTATCTAAAGCTACCTTGACTGCTTCAATTGCATGTATATGGGTCGTATCAAATATCGGGACTGATACGTTTTCTTGTTTTATTAATAAACCTATTTCCGTACAACCTAATATAATTCCTTGTGCTCCTTCTTGTACTAATTCTTCTATAACCCTTTTATAATACTCTCTAGATTGAAATACTATTTTTCCTAAACATAATTCTGTATATATTACTTCGTTTACTTTTTCTCTATTTGTTCCTGATGGTACTATTACTTTTATATCATGCTCTTCAATACGTGACTTATAGAAATCTTGCTCCATTGTATATTTAGTTCCAAGCAGACCAACCTTTTGAATGTCTTTTCTTTTAATTACTTTTGCAGTTGCATCGGCAATATGTAAGACTGGAATATCAATTTTCTCCTTTATTTTTCCAACTACCTTATGCATTGTATTTGTACAAATGATTATAAAGTCTGCTCCTCCCTTCTGTAATGAATACGCCGCATTCGCTAAAACTTCACCTGCTCCATTCCAATCTCCTCTAGACTGGAATCTTTCAATCTCTTCAAAGTCCACACTATTAATCAAACATTTTGCTGAATGTAGCCCTCCTAATCTCTCTTTTATTTCTTCATTAATAATTCGATAATATTCAGAAGTTGATTCCCAACTCATACCACCTATAAGACCTATCGTTTTCATACAAACACCTACCTAAACTATTTTTATGAAACTAATAACAATATTTTATTATGTATATTATATATAATAAAACAAGACTTTAAGTTTGGAATATAAAGTCTTGTTTTAACGGAAATATGGAAATAATAAAGAATAATTCTACTTTCATTTCCAAGGAAATTTTTATAGAATATTCTGAAATTAATAATCTGATGTTTTTATAAATTCTTTATACTTATAATTAAAACACTCTCGATACAGCTCTTTGATTTCATCATATGATGGAACACGTGGGTTATTAGCTGGGCTACCACTTTCAATTGCATCTGATGCCATTTTAGAAATAGCATTTTCAAATTCAATTTCATCGATTCCGTATTCTTTTAAATTTGGAATACGAAGATCAAAGCAAAGTTTTTTTATTTCACCAAGCGTGTAGTCTGCTACTTCCTCATCAGAATTCGAATACAAATCCTTATTTAAACTACGTCCAATTTTTGCTAACCTTTTCATTGCACTTGTTTTTGTAAACTCTAACACTGTAGGTAATAGTATGGCATTTGATATACCATGCGGTACATGAAATAATGCTCCCACTGGCCTTGACATTCCATGAACTAATGTAACTGATGCATTAGAAAATGCAATTCCAGCTTGTAAGGAAGCAATCATCATCGCTTCTCTTGCCTCCATATTACGTCCATCTTCATATGCTATACGTAAATATTTCATAATACTTTCAATAGCTGAAAGAGCAAGTACATCTGTAAGTGGTTGTGAAACTTTAGAAATATACGCTTCAATCGCATGACATAATGCATCTATTCCTGTTGCTGCCGTAATTTGTGGTGGTAATGAACTTGTCAAAACTGGATCTATAATTGCTACTTTCGGTATAAAACTAGGATGCTTCATCATCATTTTTACATCTGTTTTTTTATTCGTAATTACTGCTACACTTGTAACTTCCGATCCAGTACCAGAAGTTGTTGGAATTGCAATAAGTGGTAGTGGATTGTTTTCTATATCAATATCCTTTTGGACATAATCCTCAACTTCTCCACCATTTGTATATAAAACCGCTACTGCTTTCGCAGCATCAATACAACTTCCACCACCAATACCGATAATAAAATCACACTTTTCCTCTTTACAAAGAGATAACGCTTCTAACACGTGTATATTTGTAGGCTCAGCATCTACTTTATTATATGTACTAACAGTAATACTTTTCTTATTTAGTTGTTGTATACACTTTTCAACATATCCTAATTTCTCCATAATTGTATCAGTAACTATAAAAGCTCTTTTCCCTAACTTTTTTGATTGTTCCCCCAGTTTTTCAAGCGAATTCCTTCCATATAATACCGACTTTGGCATACGAAACTCAGAAACTTCTTGCAAGTACTCCACCCCTTCTTATCCTAATTAATATTTTATGATATAAATTATCGATTTGATGAATCTTTACGATTCGAATGTTTAATAGAGTCCTGTTAAAGTATAGAACGCGATAACTAAAAATACAGCAACCGTTTTCAAAATTGTGATAGCAAATATATCTTTATAGGACTGTTTATGTGTTAATCCTGTTACTGTAAGAATAGTAATAATAGCCCCGTTATGCGGTAGTGTATCCATTCCTCCTGATGCCATTGATACGATACGGTGCATAACTTCTAATGGAATATCAAATTGATTGGCCGCTGCAATAAATTTATCTCCCATTGCGCTTAAAACTATTCCCATACCTCCTGATGCAGAGCCTGTAATTCCAGCTAAAATATTCGTCGTTACTGCACCATTCACTAACGGATTTGTGAAAGTAGCAGAGATACCATCTCTCATAATTGCGAAGCCTGGAAGTGCTGCAATGACACCACCGAATCCAAACTCAGCTCCTGTATTCATCGTTGCAAGTAGCGCTCCACCAATACTTGTATTCAATCCAGCTTGGAAACCTGTTACTACTCGCTTCCAATATAATAATAACGTTGTTAAGATCCCTATAATAAGTGCCAATTCTACAGACCAAATTCCTACTACTGCACTTAATTCTACTTTTCCAAATGCTTTCATACCAATTGCAGAAAAATCAAAACCGCTTGGATACCACTTCGGTATCATAATAGTAAACACTTTATTCATTACACCTACTAAAATAAGTGGTATAAATGCAATAAGTTGTTGTGCTCTTGTGATTTCAATGTTATTAATTAATGGCATATTTTTTTGTTCTAATTGCAAAGATGCTGCCATTTCAGTATTTCCGTCATTAAAACCAAAATATCCTTCACCTGCCGCTTTTGCCTTCTTACGTCTACTCTCTAAATATAGTAAACCTAATGCAAGAACAAAAATTGCTCCTACAATCCCAAGTATCGGTGCAGCATAAATATCCGTTTTAAAAAATGTTGTAGGTATTACATTTTGAATTTGTGGTGATCCAGGTAGTGCATCCATTGTAAACGTTACCGCTCCAAGAACAATCGTTCCAGGGATTAAACGTTTTGGAATATTAGCTTGTCGAAACAACTTAGCTGCGAACGGATAAACAGCAAACACTACTACATACACACTAACACCACTATACGTTAAAATAGCACCCATTAATACAATCGCTAATATAGTACGTTTTTCACCAACTAACTCAATAATCGTTTTTGCAATAGAATCCGCAATTCCTGACATCTCTACTACTTTTCCAAATATTGCTCCTAATAAAAACACAGGAAAATATAACTTTATAAATCCAACCATTTTCTCCATAAAGATATTAGAAAAGAAAGGTAATACATAACTAGGTTCTGTCAAAAATACTGCAAATAATGCAAATATCGGTGCGAATAAAATAACAGAAAAACCTCTGTATGCTACGAACATAAGTAAACTTAGTGCTAATAATATAATAACTAACTCCAATTTTACCCCTCCATTAAACAGAATATTCTAAAATTTATTGATAAATTTCTACTAATCTTTTAATTCTGACACCCCTCCTCTTATTCATACAATTTTTTCATGCTAAAAATGTCTAATTATAAATATTCGATTACATATGAAAAATCCCTTTAAACAGAAACGAATTCCTCATCATAACGTTATAAAGGGATTGCTAGCATCTATATTTACTAATTTATTAAACTTTTTTCTACACAAAAATGATACAGTTCTTCAACATCTTTCACTATGTAAGTCGCACTAACTTCAGTCAGTTCTTTCTCACAGCCATAGCCATATAAAACACCAATTGAAGCAATTCCATTCTGATTCGCACCTATTATATCGTGCTTTCTATCACCAATCATTATCATTTCTTCTTTATTTAGTTCTTCATTTGTCTGTAAAATATGAGCAATTATTTCTTCTTTTTTTATTCTCGTACCATCTAAATTACTTCCAATGATATCTTCGAAATAATTCGTCAATTGAAAATGCTCTATAACTTGTTTCGCAAATACAGTGGGCTTTGAAGTTGCTACAAATATGCGATCCCCTGAACTTTTTAATTGTTGCAAGAGCTTCAGAATCCCCTCATATACATTATTCTCAAACAATCCACGCTGCTTTAAATACTCACGGAAATAAAAAACAGCACGTTCAAGCTCCCCTTCACTCATATTATATCTCTCTATGAATGATTGCTGAATAGGAGGACCTATAAATGAATCTAACTCACTTATATGTACTTCTTCAATTCCTACTTTTTTTAATGCATATAAAACCGAGTTTACAATCCCTTCTTTCGGATCCGTTAAAGTTCCATCTAAATCAAATAGAAATGTTTTATACATGTTTCATTCCTCCACTTAATTTGCTGTATAAATAAGTGCTAACATCTCTTCTACTTCTACCTATTATACTATCATTATCTATTTTTTCGAAAAATCAATTTCCATATGTCACATACTTTCAGTTACAAAATACGATAGATATGATACAGTAAAAAAGTTACAATTATTTTAATAGAAACTGGTGAAACAAATGTCAATTACGATAATTTTTATAATGGCTTTCACAATTGTGATCCACGCAGTTGAAACAAGCTCTTATAGTATTCGATTAGCCGGGGTTCGTTTAAAGAAGATTGCTGTCGCATTATCCGTCGTAGGAATCGTATTACTCATTTCAAGAACATCAAACTTACTACAAGCCTTTTTACTTGGCGGGATTGTTGACGAAGCAAAACAAGATCCTTCTATTGATTTAGAGCATATTATACGTCTTGTACTATTATCTGCTTCTATCGGTACATTGCTTGCGATTATACTGTATCCAACTTTGACAAAACTATTTGGATATGTCATTCAAAACTTTGAAACAGACGGTTCTTTCATTCGAATGATGAAAACGAATAACATTCAAAAATTAAAGTACACAAAAAAATATGTCCGCTTTCCAAAGTTAGAAATGATTCATAGATTGCGTATCGGCGGTATTCCAAAGCGTATAATGCTTATTAACATGTTCGCTACTGCAATTTATACAGCGGGGGTTCTTTCCGCACTATATGCTTCTTTTTTAATTCCAGCTTTCGCAACAAAAGCCACTACAGCTTCTGGTCTTATTAATGGTTTTGCTACTATTTTATTAACAGTGCTACTAGATCCACGTATTGCTCTTTTAACAGAGCGAGCTCTTCAATCAGAAGAAGGTGCTGAAGCAATGAGTAAAATGTATGCTTGGCTAATGATTTCTAGACTTTTTGGTACATTACTAGCTCAACTGTTATTCATACCAGGTGCTTACTGGATCACATGGATTATAAAGCTTATGAATTAAATCCACACTCTAAAAAAAGCAGGTAAGATAACAAATGACTATACAAACAGAACAAGATATCATTCGCTTAATAGAAAACGACGAATGGATGATGACTGTATTACAAATGGCAAAATCACTAGAGCTACCTGATTGGTGGGTTTGTGCCGGCTTTGTTCGTTCTAAAATTTGGGATACTTTACACAACTACGAAATAAGAACAGATACGCCTGATGTAGATGTTATTTATTACGATTGTCTACATAAAGACGAAACATATGAAAAGTTATTAGAAACGAAACTAATGAATATGGATGCCACTATCCCTTGGTCAATAAAAAATCAAGCTCGTATGCATGTAATGAATAACATGCCGCCATATTCTTCTTCTGTTGATGCTATTTCTAAATTTCCTGAAACAGCAACGGCATTAGGAGTTACATTAGATGACCAAAACAATATTATATTAGCATCTCCATGCGGAATCGAAGATGTACTTTCACTACAAGTGAAACCAACAGCTCATTTTCTTGAAACAAAAGAACGTATACATATGTACAAAAATAGAGTTATAAAAAAGAATTGGCAAATTAAATGGCCTAACATAACAATCGCTTATCCAGAAATTTAAAAAGGGTGCTTCTCATTTATAGAAGCACCCTTTTCTTCATTTCAAAAAATGAATAATTGTTTCTGCGAATCTATCTGCTTCCTCATAGTGAGGTGAATGACCACTCTCTTCAAATACGATACACTTACCGTTTTGAGCATCTTTATTAATTGTTTCAATTTGTTTTTCACACGTTACTACATCATGTTTTCCTACAATTAATAACATTGAATTCTGTACTTCTTTTATTTTATATAATAATGATTTATGACATGCACCCTCTAATTTTAATCTATCAAAATGAATTTGAGAACGATTTGAAAATACTTCCCACTCTTCATCACTATATAAACTATAGTCTGTTTCATCTTCCTTATAATTGTAAATCTCCATTCTTTTTTCTTCTAATTCAGCGCTTAATCTTATATAAGCTTCTAACAACTCTTCTGAACTAGCATTGCTAGATGAATAAGCAAAGCACTCTTTTGCTACTTCTTCTTTTCCATGCTTTTTTAATAAATGCCCTGTCTTTTGCAACAAAGCTCTACTTGTTAATGCAAAGTCGAAAGTTGGCCCTTCAAATATTATTTTCTCTATTGAACTTGGATATATCGACGCATATAACAATGCTAAATAGCCACCGAAAGAATGTCCAATTGCAGACCACTTTTCAATTTGTAATGCTTTTCTTAGTTCCTCACAGTCTTCAATTAAATCATTTAATCCAAAAGCTTCATCCTCAGTAATTTCTTCTGAGCGACAAACACCTCTTTGATCTATCATAATTACATATAAAGAATCTTTTAAACGTTCCGCTTGGTGAAATGAAAAATCATAGCAACTCTCTCCTGGACCACCATGCAAGTATAAGACTGGCTTATTTTTAGGATTTCCATGCGTTTCAACGTATAGCTTTTTCCCTCTAATATTCATGTATTTCCCTACTTCTATCAAATTTGCCTTTATGATCATCACCCTCTCTTTTTACTGAATATTATAACATTTAATGTTAAATAATCCCTATTACATTTAAGAAGACGATAATTATTGCAAGTGGTGCTACAAATCGAAGTAAAAATGCCCAACAAGTAAATACTTTCTTTCCATAATTTCCACCTACAAAAAACTCTGCTTCTAGCACCTTCTTCTCCATTTTGAATGAAACGAAAATACTAATAAATAGTGCTCCAAGTGGCATTAATATATTACTAGATAAGAAGTCTACTGCATCAAAAATATTCTTTCCGAAAATCGTAATATCACTCCATACTCCAAATGATAACGCTGATGGGATACCCACTAAGAAAATGCCGAAACCGATCATCCATGATAATTTCGTTCTTTTTTCTTGTTCACCATTTGCTAATGCTGACACTACTGTCTCTAGTAGAGAAAATGCCGATGTTAATGTCGCAAATGTAAATAGTGCAAGAAATACTGTTAAGAACAACCCACCGAATGGAATTTGACTAAATACAGATGGTAATACGATAAATAGTAATCCAGGCCCTTCTGTCGGCTCCATTCCTAATGAAAATACGGCCGGAAAAATAGCAAGACCTGCAAATAATGAAACAAATAAATTCAATCCAACAATTGTTATTGCTGATTTTGGTAAACTTTCTTTTTTATTTAAATAGGAACTATACGTAACCATAATTGAAATCCCGATGCTAATCGCAAAGAATGATTGCCCCATTGCAAACAAAATACTTTCCGAAGTAATCTTTGAGAAATCTGGTTGTAAAAAAAACTTCACACCTTTCATTGCATCATCAAGTGTTAACGAACGAATAATAAGAGCGACAAATAAAACGAACAATGCTGGCAGCATATATTTACTTGCTTTTTCAATTCCGTTTTGTACACCTTTTGATACAACCCAAATCGTAATAAACATAAAAGCGAAATGCCCTATAATCGCCCAAGTGGGATTTCCAATTGTTTCAGTAAATAATGCTCCGTAATTTTGTCCCGGAGTAATCAGTTGTCCAGTTATTCCTCTGAATAAATAAATTAATACCCATCCACCTACAACACTATAAAACGAAAGTAGTATAAAACACGTTCCAACGCCAAGGCGTCCGATCCAGTGCCATCCTGTATTTGGTGCGATGCTTTTAAATGCTCCAACTGCTTGTTTCTGCGTACTGCGTCCAATCATAAATTCAGCTATAAGTAGCGGTAGTCCAATTAAAACAGTAAATAATATAAAGATTAAAAAGAACGCTCCTCCCCCACTCTTCCCAGCGATATAAGGAAACTTCCATATCGCACCAAGTCCAATTGCTGATCCGGCTGCTGCCATTATAAAACCTAATTTCGAAGTCCATTGCTCCGTCTGTTTCATCTCATTTTCCTCCTAATTAAATCTTTTTATATAAATAAATAAATTTTATAGACCTATCCAAATAAACCCTCCATTTCTTCTTCCATATAATAAAAAAATGGCCTAGCATCTCTATATAAAGAGACGCTAAGCCATTTACTTAACGCGGTACCACCCTTATTGATTCCATTATGAATCCACCTTAGTAGTAATCGTTTGATTACAAACCTAATATCGAAGGTTAACCGTTAAGATTTACTAAGAATGTGATTCCGTTCCACCTTACTGCTCCTAGGCGAGTTCAGGATGTCATTTGACTATGTCGCACCAACCCATAGCTCTCTGTACAAATACATGACCTTACTACTCCTATTCAACACATTTTAATATTTAGAATATATTTTCTTTTGAAATTAATATGAAGTATATCTGTTATATTTGTAACTGTCAAGGGGTATATTAATTTTTTTGTCGAAATGGTTCATATTGATAACTCACTTTCACTAAGCTTATTAGCAAAAGAAAGAGTCTATATTTTCACCTTTTCAAACGAACTATAAAAAAAGAATCTTCGCGATAGTCGCGAAGATTCTTTTTACGGTATAAGACGAGTACAATCTCTCGGAAAAGCACTCGCCTCTCGTACATTTGTTAATTCTAATAGTTTATATACAATCCTTTCTAACCCAATTCCGAAACCTCCATGCGGGGGACAACCGTATCGGAATGTATTTAAATAAGATTGAAATTTCTCTGGGTGTAATCCTTTTTCTTTAAACGAAGCGAGTAACATTTCATAATTATGAATTCGCTGTGCCCCTGACGTTATTTCTAACCCTTTATATAATAAGTCGAATGAATCAGTAATAGCTGGATTCTCTTTATTTTGCATCGTATACATCGGTCTCGCTTCTTTCGGATAATGTGTAATGAAAACAAATTCACTATTATATGTTTCCTTTACATATTTCCCTAGTAACTTTTCACCTTCTGTATCTAAATCCCCTACAGGAGATTCTTTACGATACTTACTTTTCAAAATTTCTTGTGCTTCTAACAATGTAATTTTAGGTATTTCAGTAATAACAGGTACTTCTATTTGTAATAGCTGTAGTTCTATTTCACATTTTTTCGCTACTTGTTGAAACATATATCGTAAAACATCAGTTTCTAGTTGCATCACTTCATAAAAATCATGAATAAAACCAAGTTCTACGTCTAACGATATATATTCATTCAAATGACGGGAAGAGTTATGATGTTCCGCTCTATATACAGGTGCAATTTCAAAAACTCGTTCTAACCCACCCGCTACCATCATTTGTTTGTAGAACTGTGGTGATTGTGCTAAATAAGCTTCTTTTTGGAAGTATGGAAGCTTAAAAACATTTGCTCCTCCTTCTGCCCCTTGCGAAACAATTTTCGGCGTAAATATACGTGTGAAATCGTTCTCTATAAGAAATTCACTAAAGCTCTGAACGAGTGTAGATTTCACTTTAAAAATCGATGCGGTTCGCTCATGTCTTAGTGAGAGTACCCGCTCATTCAATAGTTGATCTAATCCAACTTGTAACTTCTTTTTGTTTATTTCAAATGGAAGTGGTTCTGCACCGTTTATTACTTTCACTTCATGAGCAAGTACTTCAACACCCAATTCTGTTTTCGATGTCTCGACTATCTCACCGATTACATGGACAACACTTTCTACATCAACTTTATATCCGGCCAATTCATTTTCTAATACACATTGAATTACTCCTGTTCTGTCCCCTAATAATAAAAAACTAACATTTCCAAGGTGCCGAATTTTTTTTACCCATCCTTGAAGTAATACAACCTTTCCACTTTGCTTTGTACATTCTTTTGTGAGTGAACGCTTCATTATTGAATCCATTATTTTTCCCTCCAGTAATTTTATATTTATTTACGTTATTGTTGTCATCGTCATCATCCACGGTCACTCACCCCCTTTCAAAGAATACAAAAATCCGCCCCTATAAATAGGGACGGATTTTTTTCCGCGGTACCACCCAAATTGTCATACTGACCATCTTAGCCCTGATAACGGTAGGTACCGTTTGCTTTTACTAATAATCACGTTCAAAGCAACACTCACAGGTGTCTTTCCATCATGCGGTATCGCAACCTTCCCAGCAACCGGCTGCTCTCTGTAGACCTTTGCATCATGTACTTTTCCTGATCATCACTTTTTATATTTACAGAGTATTCTAACTCTTCTTTTTATAGAATGCAAGCCTTTTTAAAATATATTCTGATTTTTCACATCCACTTTTGTACAATCTCCTCTAAAGCCATGCCACGTGAACCTTTCAGTAAAACAACATCTTTTTTCGTTATAACTTTCAATACTTCCTCTGCTATTTTGGCTTTATTATCAAATGACTTTATTTTTCCTGTATGATAGTTCTTTCTTGCTTCTTCCGCTACAATTTCGGCTAACTCTCCATACGTAAATACATATTGAATGCTCTCCTCATTTAACATTTTACCAATTTCTCTATGATATGTTTCAGCTTTCTTGCCTAACTCCAACATATCCCCAATCACTATAATTTTTTTCTTATAGGCATTTAATTTCTGCAACGTTTCAATTGCAACCTTCATGGAGGAAGGACTGGCATTCCATGCATCGTTAATAATTGTAAAACCTGTTTTAGCGGTTAAAAACTGAAAGCGCATTTGTGTAATGTTTATTTGCTGCAATGCTTCTTGTATTTTTTCTATAGGGACTTTGTAAAATTGACCTACAGCGATTCCGACAATCGTATTAAAAATATTATGTTTTCCATGTAAGGGAACATCGTACTGTATTTTTGAATGATTTAATTTAAAATGAACACCATATTCATCTAATTGTACGTTCGTTGGAAACAAATCATTTGTATACTTTCCACCAAACGACTTACTTTCTATACCTAGCATATTAATATTTTGAGAAAGTAATGGCTCATCACCATTATATAAGAACAGTCCACCGTCATTTAATCCGTCTACAATTTCAAATTTAGCCTTCGCAATCTCTTCTCTTGATCCAAGCGTTTCTAAGTGTGACTGTCCAATCATTGTAATGATCGCTACATCTGGCTGTGCTATTTGTGCTAAGTTTCGAATTTGTCCCGTTTCGCTCATTCCCATTTCAAGTATTAAAAACTCTGTATCCTGTTTCATTTCTAAAATCGTTAGTGGTAAACCAATTTGACTATTTAAATTTCCCTTCGTTTTATGCACACGATAAGTTGTACTTAATATCGTGCTTATTATATCTTTTACCATTGTCTTTCCATTACTACCAGTAATTCCGATAACTTTCACATTACTTGTCTTTCGGTAATATCGCGCTATTTTTTGCAGTGCAAGTAATGTGTCATCTACAAAAATAATCGGTATTCCTTTTGGAGGATCACCGTAAGACTTTTTCCATAAAGAAGCAGCCGCACCTTTTTCCATCGCTTATTTTACATAATCGTGTCCATCTTTCACCCTAATAATCGGAACAAACAAATTCCCTTTCGTAATTTTTTTAGAGTCAATACAGACGCCTTGCATCTCTATATAATGAAATGATTCTTGTAATCCTTCACCATTTACTATCTCTTCCAATTTATTTAATTGTATTTGAATCAAATCGTCATCACTTTCCATTTTATTACATAAAAGTTGTATTTTTCACGCATATTAATAAAAAATTTTATAGCGAGGTGTGTATATGCAAAAAGCAATTAGTTTCTTTCTCCTATTGTTTTGCCTAATTGTAGTAAACGAAACATACGCCTATTCACCAAACTCTTTACCAATCTCTCAAAACTCTGATCAATGGCAAGTGAATATTGATAAACCGAAAAAAACAAACAAGAATATGCTTCAAGCTAAAAAAGATGAATTTCAAACATATCATTTTTCAGTAAAAAATGTCGGGAATAGTGAGGTATATAACGTAAACGTCGAAGTATTCCGCAACGAACCAAATAAGAAAACGAAATATGAACTCTTTTCCCTAAAGGAAAGTCGTTTAGCAAGTGGAAAAACTGGATTTGAACACGCTAATTTACCTGTTGCTACAAAAGCGGATGAGGTTGATGTTATTATTACATGGCAAGAACACCCTTTCCGTTCGATGCGGAATGGTCAAAAAGTTGAATCTAGAAAATTTAAAGAGCATTTTGTTTTTAAAGAAGCTAAAAAGTAAAGGGAATACGGATATATTGACACTATCATTGATATAGCTTTATTTACTAGTACCAGTTCGTAAGCAAATTAAAAAGTCGTGGCTTAATGCCACGACTTTTTATATTAATTCGTACTAATGCCTCTCGCTGCCCAAATGCGATCGATATCAGCAGCATGTTGTCCACCATATAAAAGAGCATCCGCTTGCTTAATCGCTTTTGCTCCATCACTGAATTTAGAGTTTGGTGTTAATGACCAGTGTGATTGTAAAATGATTTTTGTTGCTACATCACGGCCAAAAGCTTGTGCCATTTCGTATTGACCTTGAGCCCAAATTTCACCATCATCATGCACTTCATTCGTTATATCTTTCGGATATACTTTATTCGTATCTAATCGGCGTAAGCATGTTGGATCTGAACTAGAATAAGCTGTCGCATCCCATTCTCCAACACATGCTTTACCATATCCAGTAGTCGATACTGCATCTTCATATGTAGCACCTAAGAAGTCGCCAAATCCTTCTCCCATCGCTCCACCTTCTGCTGAACTACCAAAGCCAGGAACTTGGTTATCTTGAATCGAATGCCCATATTCATGTGCGATAATACCAGCATCTTCTGCATCATCAACACCGCCAGTACCGAAAGTTAAAGCTTTTGTTGATGGAGAATAGAATGAGTTATCATCAGTTGTACCATTAACATTCACTTTTATCGAACGGTTATTAATATTTTTAAAACCTAGACTTTGAATGTAACGTTGCAATGTGTCGATATGATAGTACGACATAACATCTTCAAAGCTATCATTTGCGCGTGTATAGTTAAATTGTAAATTCGTAGATTTTGTTTTCGCTTTTGAAGAAATCGTTACATATTCTCCAATTAAAAATCCTGTTCCATCTAAACCTTTTAACGTAACAGTTTTCAGTTGGTTCGTTAGAGCTGTTGAATCTGCATCGTTATTATCTTTTAAGCCTACTTTACTACCGCTAGATACGACTGGGTTAGGTAAAAATACTTTTCCTGACCCTTCAGCTTTTCGGTTTATATCAACCTTTTTAATTAACTTTCCATTTTCTGCATCAATAAATGTTTCCCATGCACCAAATGGATTATTAGAATGGACTACAACTTTATATACTGGACGAGCAATTCCTTCTTCAACAATATATCCGAACTCTTTATCTGTAGGAGCCCATAAATTTTGCTCACTTGCTTCTCCAACATACGCCATTGATTTTTGTATTGCATCTTTTTCACTAATTTTTGTCGTTACTTCCTTCACACCTGTAACAGGCTGATAATCAGAAACAGCGAGTACTCCCTTTCCCTCTCCATTAAGAGTAACTGTAATTTGTTTTGAAAATACAGGCGCACCGTTAACAACTTGTTGGAACCTAACATATGAAGCTACTGACGTTTCTGTTGTAGAAATATATTGCAAGTCTGAAAGGTCTGTTTTCAATCCATACTGCGCAGCATTTTCTTTTAAATATTCAGTTGCTTTTTTCTGTGGCGAATAAGCTTCTAACTTTACTTGCTGTTGTTTTTCCAATGCCGAAACCGTAGAAATCGTCCCCATTACTAACGGTACAGTCATTGCCATTGCCACCATTTTTTTATTAAACATAGAACCACTCCCCCTAATAAAGTAGCTCAACCTTATCCCATTACCACTAGGCAATCATTCCCCACAAAATGGGGGGATAAAAATTGAATCTACGAGTAATTCTCTATAAACACTTCTATTACCTTTTCATTTAGGGTAAGTGAAATTTTCTCAATATTTATGTGTAAAGTGAACACAATACTTTAGAAATATATTTCTAAAGCAATTCCTTAACTCTTAAACTTTTTAAATGACTTTGTAAAAAACAGGCTACTTTTTACCTAACGGTAGGTTGAAAAAATATTAATGAATGATACGATTTATATAACCTTTTTTAGGAGGCTTTATTATGAGCAAAAGTGAAGAAACACTCTCTTCAATTATGGAAGCAAGCTATCGACTGTTTGCCGGACATGGTATTACCAAAACGACTTATTCAATGATTGCTGAAGAAGTCGGAATTGCTAAACCGTCCATTTATTATTACTTCAAATCTAAAGATGCATTAATTGAATGTATTTTCACAGAATTATGTGCTGCGATGCAGTTTTCTTCCTTCTTCCATACAGAAGAGTTTACGAAAGAAAATTTTATTGAGAAATGCATTGAAATTGGATTCAAAATAATTGATGAACAGCAGAACGATCCTTATTTTAATCGTGTGTTGCAAGAATATGTATTACTATCTTCAAGAAATGATATGTACAAAGATCGATTACTAACTGTGCAAACAGAATATTTACAAGGATTTGAATCCCTCCTTACAAAAGCAAATGAGCTTCAATTGATTGAAAATAAAAATCTAGTTTCAAAAGCTCATATGTTAGCATTAGTGCTTGATAATGTCGGGAATTTTATGATGTTACATGTGGATATAGATTATAGACAAATATGGATGGAAGCTGTAAACAGTATTTTTGAAAGAAGGGATTGAATTGAATACTAAAAAACGAATTATCGGCTTAGACTTTGCTAGAGCTTTGGCGATGTTTGGTATGCTGCTTGTTAATTTTATGGTTATAACAGGTGCAGAAGGAAATGGTCCCCCATTTTTAATAACTTTCATGTCACTTTTTGAAGGTAGAGCTTCTGCCTTGTTTGTTATACTTGCTGGAATTGGCATATCTTTAATGACTAGATCATCTGTTGCTAGCAATGAAAAAACAAAAATTTCTAATAGCCGAAAAATCATCTGGAAACGGGCACTATTCTTATTTATTTTAGGATTATTTTTATACGTAATGGAGTGGACTGGGGATATATTACACTACTACGGTGTTTACCTTTTCGTTGCTGCATTACTCATTACAGTCCGAAAAAAAGCATTACTCTTGTTATCTATTATTATCCTACTCTTGGCACAATCTCTTCAGCTTACTTTCAATACTTTCGAAGGTTGGGGAGGTCCTACTCCATTTATAAACTATGTAGACTTCTGGACAGTAAACGGTTTTCTTCGCAATCTATTCTTTAATGGTTATCACCCTTTTTTCCCTTGGTTTTCGTTCTTCTTAATCGGTATGATAATTGGCAGATTAGATCTTCATAATAAAAAGATTAGAGATAGGTTGCTCTTGCTCGGTATTACATTCACCATACTGATAGAACTTTTATCAAAAGGGCTCACGCATTACTTCATTCCACACATTGGCAAAGAAGCTGCTACATTTTTGTTTAATACAGGACCCATTTTACCAAATATATTATATATTTTATCTGCTACAGGATCCGCTATTGCTATATTAATACTTTGCCTCTATATCACTGAAAAATATGAAAATAATTGGTTTGTTACTTCCATTATACAAACAGGTCAATTAACATTAACTCATTATGTAAGTCATGTATTTATCGGGATTGGGACATTAATTCTATTCAATAGAATGGAACATCAAGCACTACTTTTCGTTTTATTATTTGCTACTGTATTTTTCATTTTCAGTATTTTGTTTAGCGTATTATGGAGAAAGAAATTTTCTAGAGGACCTATTGAATGGATTATGAGGAAATTAGCTAGTTAATTTACCTCCATACGAAAAAGGAAGTTGGAATCATTCCAACTTCCTTTTTTCTTTAATTAGCTGCACTTAATTTAACTCTAAGTTTTGTTTCACCTAAAGAAAGTTCATCGTCTTCGTTCGTTAAGTGACCAAATGTAAATTGTTTAACGAGTAAGTTTTCTTCCAATAAATCTTTATGGTTCGTTAACGTTCGTTGTAGTTCTTCTTCTGTATCGAGAATAACATCGACTCGTAAATTAACTGGTAAATTCAACTGTTTACGATATTCTTGAACCGCACGAATGAATTCACGCGCTACTCCTTCTTGTAACAATTCTTCCGTTACATTCGTATCTAACATAACTGTATATTGTCCGTTAGTCGTATTAGAGAATCCTGATTTTGCAACTTTTTCAACTAACACATCTTCAGCAGTTACAACTACTTCTTCTCCTGGTGTTGCTTCGTAAACTGCTCTTTCTGTTGATACAAAGTTTTGTACTTCTTCTTGTGATAATTGTTTTAGCCAACCATTCACTGCATTCACATTTTTACCGAATTTCGGCCCTGCTGTTTTAAAATTGAGCTTCAATTGATATGATGTGTATTTTGTTTCATCGAGTTCAACATGGAACGCTTTTACATTTAACTCATCCATAACGATATCACGATAAGATTCCCAATCCATATCATTCTCGTTATGCTCAAGTAATACAAGTTCTGCTAGCGGCTGTTTTACTTTTAAAGAATGCTGATTACGGTTACTTCTTCCAAGTTCAACAACTTGTAAAACAGCATCCATTTCCGCTTCTAATTTCGGCTGAAGTAGTGATTCATTTACAACTGGATAATCAGCTAAATGAACGCTACTTCCTTCTAAATTAAGATGAATGTCTTCCGCGACAAACGGTGTGAATGGTGCAATTAATTTACTAATTGTTACAAGTACTTCATGAAGTGTCTCATACGCAGCAGCTTTTTCAGAGTTCATACCAGATTCCCAGAAACGATTACGTGAGCGTCTTACATACCAGTTACTCACTTCATCTACAAGTGCTGCAATTTCACGAGCTGCATTCGTAAATTGATAATCATCAAGTGCTGTTCTCACTTTTTTCGTTGTACTATGCAATCTTGATAATACCCATTCATCCAATTTCGTACGCTTTACATCATACGTTTCTTTCGGGTTATACTCATCTAAATTTGCATATAAAACGTAGAAGCTATACACATTGACTAATGTATCTACAAATTTAGATTTCGCTTCCAGTACGGTTCTTTCAGAAAAACGCTTCGCGTTCCACGGAGCACTATCAACAAGTAAAGCCCATCTTAGCGCATCTGCACCAAACTTATCTACTAAATCAACTGGATCTAGTGCATTCCCTTTACTTTTAGACATTTTCTGCCCTTCTTCATCTAAAACATGCCCTAGTGATAACACTCGTTTATACGGTACTTTTCCTGTATACAGTGCTGAGACTGCTAATAAACTATAAAACCAGCCGCGTGTTTGATCAATTCCTTCTGCAATAACATCAGCTGGAAACTGCTCTTCAAATAACTCTTTATTTTCAAATGGGTAATGATATTGTGCAAATGGCATGGAACCACTATCAAACCAAACATCAATTACTTCTGGTGTACGATTCATTGTGCCTCCGCATTTTTCGCAGCAGACTTGAACTTCATCTACATAAGGCTTATGCAATTCTAAATCTTCCGGTGTTTCTTTCGTACTATGCTTTCTTAATTCGGCAATGCTTTTCGGCGCAAACTGATGATCACAACTTTCACATTCCCATACGTTTAATGGCGTTCCCCAATATCTATTTCGGCTAATATTCCAGTCCACCATATTTTCTAAAAACTTACCAAAGCGTCCATGTTTCATATGATCCGGATACCAAGTAACTGAATCATTATTTTGTAAAAATGTATCTTTAATTGCAGTTGTTCGGATTAACCAACTTTCTCCTGCATAATAAAGAAGTGGTGAATCACAACGCCAGCAATGTGGATAGCTATGTTCATATTTTTCTTTATGATATAGTAAACCTTCTTTCGCTAAATAACGAACAATGTCAACGTCACAATCTTTTACAAATTTACCTTTCAAAAATGGTACCGCTTCTGTATACTCACCTTTTTCATCTACAACGTGCAAGAATGACAATCCTTCACTTTGAACAACTCTATAATCGTCCTCTCCATATGCTGGAGCAATATGAACAAGTCCTGTACCACTATCTGCCGTTACAAACTCTGCTGCGATAACGCGGTAACCATTTGTAACTTCTTTCATCGGAAATGGCGCTGTATAAGATGTGTTTAATAATTCTTCGCCTTTATGAACAGATAATACTTCATAGTTTTCTTTTAATACTTCTTGTACACGTTCTTTCGCAACAATGTATACATGACCTTCTTGTTTTGCTTTAACATATTCCATATTTGGATGTACAGCAAGCGCTACGTTTGCTGGAAGTGTCCAAGGCGTTGTTGTCCAGCCTAAGAAATACTCATTTTCACTATCTTTCACTTTAAACTTCACAGTTGCACTTAAATCTTTTACTGTTTTATACCCTTGTGCAACCTCATGTGAGCTCAATGAAGTTTGGCAGCTTGGGCAGTATGGTGAAACTCTATGTCCCTTATATAACAATCCTTTTTCATGGATCGTCCCCAAAATATGCCATACACTTTCAATATATGGATTCTCTAAAGTTACATATGGATCATCCATATCTACCCAATAACCAATACTTTCAGTGAATTCACGCCACTGCTTTTCATATGTGAAAACACTCTCTTTACACTTTTGAATAAATGGTTCAATGCCATATTCTTCGATCTCATGTTTACCAGAAATACCAAGTTGCTTCTCAACACCTAGTTCTACAGGTAAACCGTGTGTATCCCATCCTGCTTTTCTTACTACTTTATAACCAGCCATCGTTTTATATCTTGCTACTAAATCTTTAATTGCCCGACCAAGTGCATGACCGACGTGTGGTAAACCGTTCGCCGTTGGTGGTCCTTCATAAAACACAAACGATTGTGCGCCTTCTCGATTCTGAATTGATTGTTCAAAAATGCTTTGTTCGTTCCACTGCTTACGAATACGTGTTTCTCTCCCTACAGCTGACTCTTTTACATCTACTTTCTTCATCTACAATCACTCCTTTGAATGTTTTAAAAGCACACAAAAAACCCGCCCCTATGAAGTAGGGACGGGTTTACCCGCGTTACCACCCTAATTCTATTAGCTTTTCACTAATAGCGCTTAGCAACGTACTATCATACGTGTTCTTTGTAACGGTAGACATCCGTCCGGGCTTACTCACTTTCAGCCTCGGCTCCTCGGAGATGATTTTCAAATAACGTCTGTCCACCGGCTTTCAGCAATATACCGGCTCTCTGGAGAACAGTTCACTATTTTACTCTTTCTCGTCTTCAGATTTGTATACTTTATTAAAAGCTATTTTATGCCATTTGACAACTAATTGTCAACTAATTCAAAATATATTCTTATCCTTATCCCCTATTCTTATACAATTACTTTTCAAATTCTCGCAATGCTGCTAAATTTTCATCATCCTCAATAAGTTCAGCAAAGAATCCCGATTCATCCTCACGAAGGACAATTTCAAGCTCTTCCTTCGCCTCTTCATTTCTATTTAACTGTGCTAAATAACAAGCACGATCATATCTTGCTAACAAATCACTTGCATCCATTGTTAATACTTCATTTGCTATTTTTTCTGCCTTTAGTGTTTGGCCGGCACCATGATATGAAGACGCTAAAGAAAGAAGAATTACTGTTTCATTTCGATGATGTATAGAAGCATTTTCTAATACTTGAATTGCCTCTTCAAACCTTTCTTGACTTTGGTACATTTCTCCTAAAGCAAGAAATGCTCTACTTACGAACGGTGTTTGCTCCGTTAATTGTAAGGTAATCTTTTCTGCTTTTCTTTCTTCCCCTGCTTTAAAGAATACTTGTGCTTGCAGAAGAAGAGTATCATAATCATCTGGTAGTTCTCGAACCATTTGCTTCGTTAATTCCAAAGCATCTCTTAACATATCTTCTTCCTCGCACTCAACGAAAAGATTTACAAGTTGCTTCGCTACTTCATAATCCCATTTATTTTCTAGTGACGTGTGCAGAATCTCTATCGCTTCTTTATTCATCTCTACATTCTCATAAAATAGCGCAAATCGCTGTGCTGCCATACTATTTTTCGGATTTAACTTTAAAGAGATTTCATATAAATCAATTATCATAGTAACCATTGAAATTTCTTTCGCACGATTTTTCATACGATAAAAAGCTCTCGTAATGATAGATCGTTTCGGCTGTTCATGCAGCTGGCGTTCAATCCATATTTCCGTAACCGCAGCTGCAGCATACATGAATGCTGTACTTCTTTCTGCTTTTTTCACCTTTAACGTATGAAGAAAATCTCGTATGTTAGACAATTTTTTATGTTGCTCTACTGCTTTTACATAAACATCAAATATACGTTCATTATCAAAATCTTTTTGTATTACTTTCATTGCAACTTCAATTGCTTTTACATTTCTTTTTTTCACTAATACTTTTGCATAATGATATAGAACTTCTATATGCTCACCATCTAATTGTAGTGCGTATTCAATCTGTGCTTGTTCTTTATCTATTTCATTCATCGCTCCGTACACATATGCAATCGCATCTAAACGCCATATTTCAGGTACTTCTTCCTCTAATTGTTCTAGTTCAGTCAGCAATTCTTCCTGAAGATTCATATCTACTGAAAGCTGTGCCAAATATTCCATATTAATATGCAACGGCTCTTCCTTCATCGCCTGAACCATATGACTTTGTTCTTTAGAACGGTTTTCTTCTTTTTCGTATATTTCCGCAAGCTGTAAATGTACACCTACGAAATTCCCATCAAGCTCTAAACATGTTTCATACGCTTGTTTTGCTTCCGTCAATTGCCCTAATGCCATAAGTGTTTCACCAATTCGGTAATACGGTAATGCCGTTTCCTTTTGTTCTATCGCCTTATTATATCTTTTCATCGCTTGGCCGTACTGTCCAATAGATTCATATAAAATACCTGCATAACAACCGTACTCACTTACTTCATTTCTTTCTTTGTGTAAAGTTCTTAAAAACGCTATACCTCGTTGTACAAATTCCGTTCCTTTAATTCGATTCACATATTCATCTAACGCACTTGCTACATTATAATCGCTTTTCTTTATACCATTTTCTAACTTAGATAGCGCTACTTTAAACCCTTCTTCATTTCCACCAAGTTCAAGTTCAGCATCCCATAAAACCATTCCTGCATTCATGAGGAAATCTTGGCTCTTTTCAATTTGCTTCTCAAGACCAAGAATGTATTCTTTTGCTTCCTTGTATTGTTCTCTTGCCATATACACTTGTGTAAGTCCGAAGTGAGAATAAACATCCTCATCGTTTTCTTCTAAAGCACGCTTATACAATACTTCTGCTTCTTCCAAGCTATCATTTTGAAAATGATAGTCACCTAATTTTACGTAAAGAGGTGCTTTATCATCACAATTCTCAATACCGTTTAATAAAATTTCTTTCGTACTTTCCTCATCCTTCAAATCATATTCGTATATTTCCGAAAGTTTCGTATAAATGTAAGGTGCATTACTATCCAAATGAATCGCTACTTTAAGCCCTTTTATTGCTAAATATAATTTTCCTAGTTGATGTGCACATCTCGCTCGTTCATACCATACATGTGCTTCATATTTATACTCTTTTAACAAGTCATTAAAGATTTCATATGCTTCTTCATATCTTTCTAAATCTATTAATATTAAACCGTGATTCGTTAAAGTGAACCTTTCAGGACTGCGCTCTAACGCAACTTGTGAATATTGCAATGCTTTTTCAGATTGATCAATATACATATAGGATAAAGCAAGAAAACTCCAAGCAATAGGCTGATCTGCGTCTAATTGTAACGATGAACGAAAGCTTGAAATCGCTTCTATATAACTTTCCTGCTCAAAAGCATATCTTCCGTTTATTAAATGATATAAAGCACGATTATTTTTCTTCTCAACGCTTGTCAGCATTTGCTCCGCTTTCTCTACTTCCTGAAGACGAATAAAACACTGTGCACCATGCAATTTAACAAAGTCCGAGTTCGGAAACTTTTCCATTAACTTATCGATACAATATAAAATAAATTCTTTATCTACTTCAACATCTAAGTGCTTTATCGTATATAACCACGTATTTGGATTATCGCTCGTTTCTTTTAAAAATTGTACTAAGTTACTAATTCCCTCTTTATCCTGTTCATCTAAATGATCCGTAAGAGAAAAAATAGATTTAAAATAACGATTTTCTTCCTCACTTAGAAACGCTAGTTGCGCCTTCTTTTCTTTCGGAACAAACGTGATTGCTAAACAGCCTGTATAACGATATTTTTCTTGTAATTTACTATATTCCACAAGAACTGGTTCTATAAAGTTTGGATCTTGAACATAGAAAGCTTGCAATGTATCATCATATCCAGATAGAACTTGTACGTGTGAAGCATGCTCAATATCTATACTTAATAAAACAGGAATTCCTTCATCAATCAGTCTCTTATAATTCTCTTCATTCCCTTTAAAATAACGATATTCATAACCTAATTCTTCTAAATAAGAAACAGTATCTGAAAACTTCGATCCTGTCATATCAAAAATAAACTCTGCTATTTCATCTTGTGTACGTATCTCTCCCCATATACGCAACATCATCTCTAAACTTGTCGGAACACAATAATTATCCTTTTGTACAATAGGAACTATCGGCAAGTGAACCTTTTTTCCATCCGGATTTTTTTCTAAATTATGATATAAAGATTCTTTTAAACTCTTTTCTTCTTTTAATAGCTTTTGTAAATCTGCAAATTTATTCATTTTGTACAGCGCTTCTGCACGTAAATGTACAAAGTAAGTGTTATAAGCATGATATGGCAGCTGAGTATTTATGTTATCTATTACCGCTAACATCTCTTCATATTGCTCTAAATCTAATAAATACTTTACCTTCTCAAAATGAAAATATGGTACTTGTGGGAACTTTACAATCGCATCATCAATTAACTGTATCGCACGTTTTTGTTCTCCTTTATTTGCATACAATTGTGATAATAAATAGGTAGATAACTCTTCACAATCTTCATGCTGCATGCCAGCAATAAATTGTTCTTCCGCTTTCTCCCATTCGCCTGTATGCATATAAACGTAGCCCCATTTATCAAACACTACGCGCGTACTGTACTCCTCTGCTTTTTGCATATACATTAGCGCTTCTTCGTTTCTTTTCATTTCTAAAAGACATCGTACTAACGTAAAATATGTTTTCGCTAAAAAATCGGCATCTATTTCTTCTTTATTGCTCTCTTCTAAAGTTTCTTTTAACAGCTGCTCTGCTTCAAGAATTTTCCGCTCATCAATTAACTCATCACAATATAAAGAGAGCGTTCTCATATTTGGGAATTTTTTATAAGCGTAGCGAATGAGGAATGAACTGTATTGGTGCATAAGCCCTTCATCAGTAAGGCGAATTAATATATCAAACTCCTTATGCGAAGGAATATTAGCAAGCCACTTCTTCACATAGGATAAAGTATTCGTTTCTTTTATATATGCAATTTCATTATTTATTTCCTGTAATCCATCTACAAATCTCTTGTCTTTTAAACAAGTTTCTAACTGCTTAAAATCTAGCATGCATTCACCTCGAATTTATATTTATACTGCCACTTGCTTAGATTTTACACACCATATAGTATGTATTCAACTAAAATCTCTTATAATGGATGGTATTAATTAATATTATTCAAATTTATAACAAAATATAGTAAAAATGATTGTTTTTCTCCGTATTTTGTTTAATTATATGGAATAACGTAACATGCGGTTTTAATCTTGTAGAAGCTGAAATTAGTACATAAAATTATATCAGCGATAATTCAAATATATCGGCGATTTTCAAATTATATCGACATTAAACGACAATCCTTATATATCATGACTTTTAACATACTATGTCACCAAATGTAATTTTCATATTCGGAGCGTATACTAAAGAAGAATGCACATGAAATATTTTAAAAAATCGTAGTTCAGCTTCATATTGAGCTAGCGCATCATCATATGTTAATCCTTTAGCCATTAAACGTTCTACAAATTGTTGCTTATCACCCGGATCACCTGCAATCCCCTCTTCTTTTAATGATTGATACAAATCGTTTTTATCATTGTGATGCATATTTGAATCTAAAAAGTTCACTTTATCGCTTACTCTACATTCAATATTTTTCACACCTAATTCACTTAAATATATCGGTATTTTCATGCCTATATTGCCATCTTTACCATTTCTTTGCGTATCATTTTCAAATAATTTCTGCAAAACACCTAGCTGAATAAATTCCGATTGTTTCTCCCCATCTAGTAAATAAGAAGCCATATTAGAAATCCAATGTGGTTCAAAACAGATTATTTTTCCGCCCTTTTTAACTGAATGTATCATTTTTTGTAGCATTGTTTTTGGTGAACTCATATGTAATAAGAAGGCATGACAAATTGCTATATCGTATGTATCGTTCAATTCAATTTCTATAGCATCTCCCTCCAGAAATTCTGACTCGTACGGAAGTAAACGAAACAACTCTCTCGCTTCAGCTAATAATGTTTCTCCACTATCAATGCCTGTATACTTTGATCCTTCTGGAAGTAAAGGCATTAATAATAAGCCTAAATAACCATACCCACAACCGTAATCAACAATATGTACGGGCTTAGTAATCTTCCAAACCATATTTACTAAAAAGCGGACATAACCGTCGTTGTAATATAAATCTCTTGTGTTTTTTAAATACGTTAGTTTACTGTTCCAATCGTACGTTTCCAAGTTCAACGCCTCCTTTTTATATATGACATTACAATTCTCCATTTAATACGGACATTCCTACACCTGAAACAACTCTATAAAAGTTTAGATTTAATAAAATAAAACTTCTGCTTTCACATTTTCTATGAAAATAAATAGGCATACATATCTACTACGATACGTATACCTATTTGTTTTACATCTCCTCAGGAGCATCCACCCCAAGTAGACGTAATCCTTCTTTTAATACAACTGTCACAGCATACACTAATGCCAGTCTACTGTCTTTCTCTCCGTTCTCTTCTAATATACGAACATTACCGTAATATTTATTGAACGATTGTGCTACATCTAATACATATTTCGAAATAATCGATGGCTCATTTTTATTGAAAGCTGCTTCAATTACTTGTGGGAATTTGTTTAGTAATTTTACGACACTCCAGCTATGGTCGTCTTTTAAAGCAAACGTACATGTTTCAAATTCTACACTTTCTTTTCTTAAAATAGAGCAAGCACGTGCATGTGTGTACTGTACGTACGGGCCTGTTTCTCCTTCAAATTTCAGCATGTTTTCTAATGAGAATTCAATATTGTGCATACGCTCATTTTTTAAATCGTGGAAAATAACTGCCCCTACACCGACTTGCTTTGCTACTACTTCTTTTTGTTTTAAGTTTGGATTTTTCTCTTCAATATTTTGTTTTGCAAGTTCGATTGCTTCCTCAAGTACTTCTTCAAGTAAAATAACTCTTCCTTTACGTGTCGACATTTTCTTACCGTCTTTTAATATGAAGCCAAACGGTACGTGTTCCATACCATCAACCCAAGTGTAGCCAAGTTTTTTTAATACAGTGAAAAATTGATTGAAATGTAAGCTTTGTTCTGGACCAACAACATATAGCGCTTTATCAAATCCATAAGTGTTTTGACGATATAAAGCAGCCGTTAAGTCACGCGTTGCATAAATCGTCGCACCATCTGACTTTCTAATTAAGCATGGCGGCATACCTTCTTCTTCTAAATTAACGACTAATGCGCCTTCTGATTCTTCCAGTAAGTCGTGCTCTTCTAAAATCCCAATAAAGTCTTCCATTTTATCATTATAGAAAGCTTCGCCTTGAAAATTAGTAAATTCCACACCGAGAAGTTCATAAATACGAGAAAATTCTTTAAGGGACTCATGACGGAACCAATTCCAAAGCTCTACCGCTTCTTCATCACCTTCTTCTAATTTCTTAAACCAAGCACGTCCTTCTTCTTCTAATTCATCATTCTCTTTTACTTCTACATGAAACTGAACATATAACTTAAATAGCTCACGTATTGGATCCTCTTTCACCACTGCTTCATTTCCCCATTTTTTATAAGCCGTAATTAACTTTCCAAACTGTGTTCCCCAATCCCCTATATAATTAATTCCTACAACTTCATAGCCACATTTTTCAGCGATATGTCTCAGTGAATTTCCAATCATTGTAGAACGTAAATGCCCCATTGAAAAAGGTTTCGCGATATTAGGAGAAGAATAATCGATAACTACTGTTTTTTCACAGCCAAAGTGGTTTTGACCGAACTCTTCTTTCTCCGCTAAAACTGTTTTTAATACTGCATCACTTACAGTTTCACGATTGAAAAATACATTTACATACGGACCAACGGCTTCTACTTTCGTAAAAAACGGATCATTTAATTTCTCAGCAACTTCCTTTGCGATAAGAGCTGGTGCTTTTTTATATTGCTTCGCTAATGAAAAACATGGGAACGCTGCATCTCCAAATTCATCTTGTTTCGGTGTTTCAATTAAATCTAAAATTTGTTTTTGCGTTAATTCATTCGTGAAAATATTAGATAAACTTTCCGCAAACTGCATTTTATAATCCATGATACAACCTCCTTATTTTTTAAAACACAAAAAACTCGTCTCTAAAAAAGAGACGAGTTTTAACCCGTGGTACCACCCTTGTTGTTCGTTACGAACCACTTTCCCGTTTATAACGAGGACAGGGGGCCTCGGCTTTCTCTACTATTCGTTCAAGAAGCATCTCCGAAGTGCGCTTCATCTTTTTCTTCCGTACTAGGCTCACACCATCCCTAGCTCGCTTTCCTTCTAAAAAAGACTACTCTCTTCATCACAGACAGTATATTTAATTAATTATTGCTTATTATACATCTTTTCAAACAATTAGCAAGGGTCAATTACACCAAAGTGAAACTTAGCACTTTTTCTTTTGTATACATGAAAATTGTGTTTTTCAAATCTAGAACTACGAAAATGATCTTTTAAAACAACACGTTTTCTCGCCACTCGTTTTGCCTCCGCAATTGTTTCGTCAGTAATATCATGATACAAAGCGAAGTGTTTTAATCCTTTAATTCCATCGGATTCTATGACAGTTTCTTCAAACATCGGATCAAGGTAAACGACATCATAACTATTGTCTTCACATTGCGCTAAAAATGAAAAATGCTCCGTTTGCTTTACTTGGATTCTTTGCATTGCTTCATCGATTTCAGAAACAGATGAAGACCATGTTTTCAAACCATTTTCCATAATATAAGCCATATATTCATTGCCTTCAAGTCCTGTTACTGTTCCACTTTCACCAACAACATAACTAGCTACAACACTATCTGATGCCATACCAAGCGTACAATCTAACACTCTCATTCCGCTCTCTAATTTAGCAGCTTGTACAAACGGATCGTGCTCTCCACGCATTAACCTTTTCACACGAAACATCGCTGAGTTCGGATGAAAGAAAAATGATTCTTCCGTACCTTTCGGATAAATAGCTAATCGGTTCTTTCCTACGACAAGTACATCTTGTTCATACTGTTCATGCAGCTTATGTACTGGTATGTCATTACGTTTAACGAAAGAAGCATTTAATTCTGCTGCTACCTTGTTTGCATAATCTGTCATTTCTTTGTTCGTTCTTCCTGCTGTTGTTACTATCATTCTTTCACCTCTATATAAAGAAAAGAGGGAGATTTACTCTCCCCCTTCTTTTAGCAATTCTTTTCGAAAGCTTGCTCTAAGTTCGTAATAATTTCGTCCATAGTTGCACCTTCAATTTCATGACGGTGAATGAAGTGAACAACTTCTTTTCCTTTTAATAATGCCATAGATGGTGAAGATGGAGGAATTTCTCCGAAGTATTCACGCATTTTTGCAGTAGCATCTTTATCTTGACCTGCGAATACAGTTACAAGATGATCAGGTTGTTTTTCAGCACGAACAACCGCTTGACCTGCTGATGGACGTGCTAAACCAGCTGCACAACCACAAACAGAGTTTACAACTACTAAAGTTGTACCTGATGTATTTTCCATAAATTCTGTTACAGCTTCTTCTGTAGTTAACTCTTCAAACCCAGAACGCACTAACTCTTGGCGCATTGGGATTACCATTTGGCGCATGTATTCTTCATAAGCATTTGACATCTTGTAATCTCTCCTTCAACTTTCATTCCAAATTCATCATATCACGCTCTATTAATAGGTGCAAAAGAAAGATAACGATGATTTCATTTTTTTGTAGGGATTTCACAAACCCCACCGCGGCAATGTCCCACTGGAACAAGTTTTCTATTATTAGCGATATAATCGTATACTTTACTTCCAAAACCAAGTACGATGGATAGCTTTATAAAAGGAACGGCAAACCAATAAGATGGAACGGCCTTTGCTAATACATCTATGCTCTGAATGCCGTCATACCACTTATTATTTTTAAAAATATACAGTCTTTGTTCCATCTTACTTTGTAGTTCTTGAGAAAGCTTATATTTCTCAACTACATCTTCATTTCGAAATGAAACAAATTTCATCTTACCCTTTTTATCTAATTTTTTCGTACGTTCTGCAACGGCCGTACACATCGGACACCAACTATCATAGAAAACAATCATACATTATTCCCCTTTACGAGACTCCGTCATTTGTTTCCATACAGAACCTTTTGCTTCTTCTCCGCCTTCAATACGCTCTAATGCTAGACGTGCTTGCATCGCTACTTCAAACTCTGGATCATCTTGCGCTGCTTTTAATGGTGGAATCGCACTTTCATCTCCAAGTTCAAATAAGAACATCGCTGCACGCCAGCGTACTAATTTACTTGGATCTTTCAGAGATTTAATCATAACGAACATCGCTGCCGGATCACCTACATCTGATAAACAATCTCCTGCAGTACGACGAACACTTACAGAGCGATCTAACAACGCTTTATATAATAACGGTAATACTTCATCACCTTTTACCATACCTAAATACGCTGTTGCTAAACGGCGTATTGAAACTTTTTCATCATCTAACGCCATCTTCAACACTGGAATATCTTCTTCAGTAGGATCCATTTGTTCTAATGCTGCAAAACGGTTTTTCCAGTCAGAATCTTTCATCATCTCTTCTGTTACTTTATATGGCTCACGCTTTTGAATCGTTACTTCAACAGCACCTGCTTGATTTAATAATTCTTTAACCGTTTCATTTACACGTTCTTCTGAATAAGCAGCAACAATCTCTTCTACTACTTCTTTCCCGATTTCTTCAAAATTACCGTAACGTGTACTTTGTTCTACCCATTTACGCTCTTTTACAACGTTTGGTGCAGACATTTGTACTTTCATAATTGATTCTTTGAAACGATCTGGTAAGCCAACGCGTTCTTCCGATGTTCCATCTGTTAACTTTACTTGCATTGGAATTGTAAAGAACATTTGAACAAACACTTTCACTTCTCCAAAATGAGACAGTTGTTGTTCTTCACTTTCTTCCACTACTTCTTCGCCAAAAACAGCACGAACTTTTTGTAATAATACTTTCCAGTCATACTTTGCATTTCGCTCGACTGCTAAAAAGTCAGCTACATGATACACACCTTTAATGCCTTCAATTTTCAAAATTTCTTGCACTTGCATTGGTGCTTGTTCTTTATTTTCATTTGTATAATTATTACGCGCTCCTGATGGTAATACTTCATTCAAAATAACTTTCATTGTATTTGGACTTGGCGTCGGTTCAATTGCTTTAATCTTCACGTAAAAAACTCTCCTTTATTGCGTGTTCTTAGCTGTATTGTAACATGTTATCACTCTATACTCCTACTCGGATGCTTAATTTTACTACTTTCTTCCCATTACCATACTATTTCATTCTTTTTACATTTCAAATTAGGAATGAGGTTTTAAAAGCTTTCGTTTCCGATGCTTTTTATTTTTTATCCATTTCTTGAGGTACCGCCAGTATTAAAAAAACACACGCTAAGCAAAAAAATATAATAAGCTGTCCATATAGACAGCTTATTTACATATTTTTCGTTCTCGGAAGTTGATCTTGTAGCGCTCTTTCTCGTAATTCACTATGTTTTCCAAAGAAAATAGTGAAAGACAAGGCGATGAATACATTTGCAAAATGACAAAACTGTAAGAATACACGAGTATTTGTAAGAAAGTTCGATGTTTTCCTTTTTCTTTTTTTATTATAGTGAAAAAGAAGAACGAAATATTCTCTTATGTAGGAAAGGAAGATAATAATGATTGATTTATTAAATAAATGGATGTTAGAAAGTACAGGAAATTTCAATATCGTTGTAGGACTTACAGCACTTCTATTTTTGGGTTCAGTAATTGCATTTATTATTATTTACAAAAAAATTGGTAAACCTGATGAAAGAACAACTCCTATTTATTTTAAAATTATTTCTTGTATGTTTACTACTCAAATTCTAATGAATTGCATATTCATTTCTTTAGTTGGTAAAGATATTGAGAATTTCCGTCAAATCTTTATATTATTTGAAGCCTTTGTATTCTTCGTTGGAGCTATTTATTCGTTTAAATTATATAGACAAGAATTTAAATAATTCACTTGCAAGAAACAATAAAAAGGAGGATTCCTTACTCTCAGAAGGAATCCTTTTTTATTTTCTATCACTCGATGCATCTTTTTATACATTCCTATACTGTGATGGGTTTTACGGTTCTCGATTGTTACTGGATTAGCCGAAAAACGTAATAAAATTTTGTATACTCTTTACTTGTTTTCCAAAAAAAAGCTGGCGGTACTCCTTCTTTAAGTTTATTAAAATACTTTCCACAATTTTTTCCATAGCTATTACTTAAAATCACCTTTTATTACGATGCCCCCTCCCGCCTTCTCTCCAAAAAGGTAATACTCTCAATCACAACTTCAGTTCTATATATTCTCTTGCCTTGTTCATCATCGTAATTACTCGTCTGAATACGCCCTGTAATCCCAACAAGTGATCCCTTCTTACAATATTCAGTTACATTCTCAGCCGATTTTCGCCAAACGACACAATTAATAAAATCGACTTGTTGTTCACCTAAACTATTTCGAAATCCTCTATTCACCGCAATACATATTCTTGCATAAGCAACGCCTTGTTTTGTGTAGTATAATTCTGGCTCCTTTGTCAATCTACCGATTAATACAACTCGATTCATCATAAGTTATACCACCTCACATATTTTTCTTCATTGTAAGGAGAAGTATTTGAATAGTAAAAAGCACAAAATGATATATCCGTAAGTAAAAAGTATTATTTTAGACCTTACAAAACAAAAAAAGAAACCATACATAGTTCAAACATGTATGGTTTCAAAATTTATTACACTTCAGTACAAGATATGTAATATCCTCCGCGAGCCATCTTTATTTCAGCACGGTACATTACATTTTCTAAGTAAAAAGTAATCGGTTTAACTTTACTCTCAAATTTTAGTCTTTCATTGCATTCAGTTGCATATCCTTCAATCGCTGAAGTAATAACTTCAGATGATGGATACGTTAAAGCTTCATCTAGTTCTATGAAAAAACTTTTAGAAAATAGTTTTTTCATAATCCCCTTCTTCTCTTTCATCATATTCCATCTCCTTCAATTCAAGTTGATAACATCCATATTATACCATACGTTCAATATATCTTTGAAAATAAAAAAAACCTGCATTTTTCATGCAGGTTTTTTTTATTAGTCATTTTTCGTAAAGTAAGAAACGAAACGAAGAATTTCTAAGTATAACCAAACTAATGTAAGCATTAGTCCCATTGCAGTGTACCACTCCATATATTTCGGAGCTTGACTACGTACACCATTTTCGATTAAATCGAAATCTAGTAATAAGTTTAATGCAGCAACTACAATAACAACTGCACTAATAATAATACCGATTGTACCACCTTGGTGAATGTATGGAACAGTTACACCAAACATATTTAGTAGGAATACGACTAAATACATAACCATAATTCCGAGTGTTGCTGCCATAACGCCTGTACGGAATTTATCCGTTACTTTTACTACGCGTGTTGCATATAACACTAACATTGCAAATAGAATTGAGATTGTTAGTAATACAGCATTTAAAACGATAGAATCGCCAAATTTCATTGTATAAACTGCTGAAATACTTCCTAACACAACCCCTTCTACCGCCGCATAGATTGGTGCACCAAAAGGTGAAATACGCGGGAAGAACATAGACGCAAATGCGATGATTGCCGCAACGATTAAAGCACCAATTAATACTGGCATCTTCATCGTCCCCTGCATCATCTGTATGTATGAATAGACAGACGTTGCAAGTAGCAAGATAAGCATAATGAACGTTTTGCCTACTGTTCCGCCAATCGTCATCGCAGAAGCGCTTGCTCCCTCTTTACGGAATGCCTCTTTTTTCAACATTGGATTAGATGTTCTCATTTTTTCCCTCCTAAAATAGGTTCTACCAATAGTGTAAAGTTTTTCTCTTTACTTTTCAATATATGCAGCTTGTTTTTATTTTAATCCTTCAACGATGTCTGATAGTTCACTCCATCTTTCCATCTTTTTTTCTAGCTCTTCTTCTGTTTTCTGCTGTGCTTCAGATAATTCTTGTGCCTTTGTGAAGTCAGATCCAACTTTCGCAAGTTCTTCTCCAATTGACTCAATTTTTTCTTCAAGTTCGGCAATTGTATCTTCAATCGTTTCCCATTCACGCTGCTCATTGTATGAAAGTTTACGTTTACGTTGTTGTTTTGGAGCTTCTTCTACTACTTTTTTCTCTTTTTGAACTTCCGCTTTCTCCATAAGTTCTCTCGTTTTTTCCATTTCTAAATAATCTGTATAACTACCTAGGAACTCACGCACTTCGCCTCCGCCAGTAAAGATGAACAGTTCATCTACTACTTTATCTAAGAAGTAACGGTCATGCGATACAGTTAAAACGACACCTGGGAAATCTTCTAAATAATCTTCTAGTACTGTTAATGTTTGTGTATCTAGATCATTCGTAGGTTCATCAAGTAAAAGTACGTTTGGTTCTCCCATTAAAATACGTAATAAATATAAACGTCTTCTTTCACCACCAGATAGTTTACCAAGCGGTGTACCATGTGAATGAGTCGGGAATAAGAAACGTTCTAACATTTGAGATGCACCAATTACTTTTCCATCTGTTGTATGAATAACTTCTGCAATCTCTTTAATGTATTCAATCATACGCTGATTTAAATTCATCTCTTCATTTTCTTGCGTATAATAAGCAACTTTTACAGTTTGTCCTACTTCAACTTCACCACTATCAGGAGATAACTTACCTGCAAGCATATTCAATAGGGAAGATTTCCCGCTTCCATTCGCTCCAATAATTCCAATACGATCACCCGGTTTCACAATATGATTAAAATTATGTAATACCGTCTTATCGCCAAATTTTTTCGTTACATCTTTTAACTCAAGTACTTTCTTTCCTAGACGGCTTCCACTTAGTGCAATATCAACTGACTGTTTTGCAGCTGGTCCTTCTTGTTCCTTTAGCTCATCAAAACGCTGAATACGCGCCTTTTGTTTCGTAGAACGGGCTTTTGCACCACGACGAATCCAAGCAAGTTCACGACGATATAAATTTTGGCGTTTCGATTCTTGTGCCAATTCTTGTTCTTCACGAAGTGCTTTCGCTTCTAAAAATGTACTATAGTTTCCTTCGTAGCTATATAGTTTACCATTATCTAATTCAAAAATACGGTTCGTCACACGATCTAAGAAATAACGATCATGGGTTACAAGTAATACCGCACCTGTATATCTTGCTAAATATTCTTCTAACCATTCAACTGTCTCATGGTCAAGATGGTTCGTAGGCTCGTCTAAAATTAATAAATCAGGGGTTTCAATAAAACATTGTGCCATTGCGATACGTTTTTTCTGTCCACCAGATAAATTCCCAACAATTGCAGTGAAATCTGTAATTCCTAATTTCGTTAAAAGAGATTTCGCACTTGCATTTGCTTCCCACGCACTCATTGCATCCATACGTTGCTGCACTGCAAATAATTGTTCCTGTACTTTTTCATTACTTGGATCTTTTTCGATATGTAATAGTGCTTTTTCATAATCACGAAGAAGACGAATTAAAGGTGTATCACCATGGAACACTTGCTCTAATACTGTTAGTTTTTCATCAAACTCTGGTTGCTGTGATAAATAACTAATTGTATACCCACGTGAATGCGTCATATCACCTGTATCAGGGGTTTCTAATCCTGCAATTATTTTTAATAATGTCGATTTACCCGTTCCGTTTACACCGATAATTCCAACACGTTGTCCTTCTGTAATACTACATGATAATCCATTAAATAACGGCTTTTCTCCATATGATTTTGATAAGTTCTCCACAGTTAACATTTTCATATTTGTGCATTCCACTCTTTCATAAATTGTTCAATAAACTGTTCCATATAACGATGACGAATTTCAGCCTCTTGTTTTGCTGCATTCGTATTCATTAAATCTTTTAATTTCAAAAGTTTTTCATAAAAATGATTTAAAGATGGATCGTTATTTTTTCTATATTCATCTTTCGTCATCACTTCACGCGGAGGAATAGTTGGATCATACATTAATCTCCCTTTCGCTCCACCATACGCAAATGTGCGAGCTATTCCAATTGCTCCAAGGGCGTCTAAGCGATCCGCATCTTGAACAAGCTTCCCTTCAAGTGAATCCACTTTACCGCCATGACCACCTTTATAAGACATATTGGCGATGATATGAAGAACATGTTTACTTTCCTTTTCTTCCACATGTAACTCTTCTAACCAATCAGAAACTTTTTTCATTCCTTCTTCTTCACTTTCATTTAACTTCTCATCTGCCACATCGTGAAGTAATGCTGCCATTTCAATTATAAAACGATTTCCACCTTCTTGCTCGGATAAAGAAATCGCCAGTTTATGTACGCGTTCAATATGATACCAATCATGCCCACTCGCATCTTTTTCTAAAATATGTTTTACAAAAGTAATTGTTTTTTGAATCTTTTCTTGTTTTGTCATTTTATCTTCACCCAGTTACTTATTGTAACACGCCCGCATTTTTTCATCACATATTTTCTTGTCCGCCCATACACTGAGTGGTAAGCATCATCATGAAGGAGGAATAAATATGTTCTATAATAATCAACCGCCTTATCCAAGGCAACCATTTTACCCTCAACAACAAGAACAAAGATACACAGAACAATACGAAGAACAAGAGTTACAACAGCAAGAACAACAATATGACGAAAACCCATATGCAACAACGCAAAATCAAGAAACTGAATTTCCACAAAATCCATATGAAACACGTCCAAATTATGAATATCCTCAAAATCCATATGCGGTACCACAAAACCAAGAACAACCATATCAGCAAAATCCATATGCAGCACCACAAAGCCAAGAACAACCATATCAACAAAATCCATATGCAGCACCACAAAACCAAGAACAACCATATCAACAAAATCCATATGCAGCACCACAAAACCCATACACAACTCAACCACAACAACCGCAATACCAACAACAAATGTATCAACCAAACTACGACGCACGTGTCTCACCACCTAAACCACCAACAATAGATCCAACGCAGCCACAAATTTTACCGCCTGGACCAACATTAGACATTACACAACCACAAATCTTACCACCTGGACCAATTACTGAACCAACACAACAACAAATTCAACAAGTTGTCGGTACACAGTTTTTACCTTTCAAGAAACCCGTACTAGATTTCGTAAAACCATGGGTAGATTACGGTTTAAATGAAGCAAAACATACATCACACGAACACGCATTAACAGAAGTTGCTGCGATTATGTTTTTAGTTGGTAAAGGCTTCAATCCGACGATTGCTCATTATATCGTAGAATCTTGGGAGAAGAATGAGCAGTTTTAGGGATGTTTATTTTTAAAAACATCAAAAATGCCAAATCCCTTATATTACAAAGGATTTGGCATTTTTAAGTATCTAGAACACGCGCTAAATTTAAGGAAAAATTAACAGACATGCGTCCGGTATAATGCCGTGTCCACACCCAAGGATCGGTTACATAAAATAACGTATCTAACCTGGGAAGTCTATTGGTCTTTTCCCCTTATAGTAACACTCTCTTCTACTAAGACCTTTTCTTTCTAGGGCCTACAATTAATTTAATCGCTGTTCTTTCTTCATTATTGATAGAAATCTCTTGAAACGCTGGAACAAAAGCTAAGTCAATACCACTTGGAGCGACGAACCCTCTCGCAATCGCAATTGCTTTAATCGCTTGATTTATAGCTCCAGCCCCAATCGCTTGAATTTCCACATTACCACTTGTTCTTAGTACACCCGCTATTGCACCCGCGACTGAATTTGGGCTTGATTTTGAAGATACCTTTAATATATTTTCCATGTAAGTTGCTCCCTCTATTATTTAATCTCTCTTTCGTTACAATTTTAAATATTTTAGCGTATCTTTAATTACTATTCACACCAAAAACAAACGATGCTTCATATGTACATTTATTCTATATTTTCTGACTTCTTCCTGCCCAGCTACACAAATAAAATAAAAAAAATAAACTAAATAATCTAATATACATACGATTAAATATCATAACTTCACCAAACGATAACATCCATTCAGCAAAAGATAATATTACTGTTTGTCAGACGAAATTAATATAGTAAAGTGAAACTTTAATGAGTGGGGGTTTTGTTCATCCCCCACCTAACTTCTTTGCTTTCGCTAAACTTTGAGATGAGGGTCTTACTGCCCGGAAAATAGCGGGATAAACGTTTCCTCGTTACTTCAATCCATTTAGAAATCCCATTCATTTTTCTATCAAATTATGAACCTTATCATCTTCAAAAAGTGTTACAGGTAATACCCCAATACTATATTTCATCATTTGAGCACTTTATATTTCAAATCTATCTCCTTTTATAGTACAAGCATACACGCCAATTGTGATTCATTTTCATAAACTATTATGTGTTTTACATTTATTAAGAATAGGAGGTAATATATTGGGTTCATACTATCATTCTTCAAACTCGTATAAAAAATGCTCATGCAAATCTTCTTCCAGTTCAAATAAAAAATGTTCATGTGACCATTCACATAAACGAATCTGTCCTGCATACGGAACTTTTTGGCAAACTGAATTTATAACTGTTCCTTTTGGAAACCCTTTTCCATTTAATCACGTTGGACCTTTAGCAGGAGGCGTTTCCTTACTAAACCCTACTACTATACAATTTAGACAAGCTGGTGATTATAGAGTTTCGTTCATTTCCAGTATTAATACTACTTTAAATCCTGTATTTCCACATATCCCAGTCATAACTATATTTTTAAATAACAATCCACTTGCTAATAGTCAAGGTGACTTCGCTATTCAAATGAATACTTCATCAAATAACGAATGTCTTCAACTCGTTGGCGAAACGATTGTTACAGTGCCAGCTAATTCAACTCTTCAACTTAGAAATAATAGTGGCTTTAATCGTCAAAGTATTGTAACTTGTGACAATGGTATAAATTCAGTTGAATTAACAGTTACAAAACTAAGTTAATATTATTTCTTCACATTCAGATGCTATTTCAGCATCTTTTTTTATTGAATAACAGTTTTCTTCGACTTTTATTATCTCTCATCACGCAAAAAAAGTGCAGAATTCTTTCTAACACAAGATTTCTGCACTTTTATATTATGCTTATTTATTCTTCCTTATTTCTCTACATAAACCGACTTAACAATCGTACGATTATATGGTTTCCCTTCTTTATTCATCCCTTTTATATCCATCGTAACGTTATATACTCCCGGTTGTTTTATATCTTTTAAAGCACCTGTAAATGTATTCGTATTAACATTTTGTAATTCATTAAATTCAGAGACTAAGTTACCATCTTTATTAACGACTCTTACGGTTATGGAAAGATCCCCTTTCATTTCAGGTGCCACTGGTGATTTTTTCAGTTTATACTCAGGTTTATTTACTTTAACTTTTGTAGGCATTTGAAGAACAAATGGCGCGTCATTCTTGTAATCGCTTACAACTAAATATGCATCTTTCGACTGCTTCGCCATCATTTTGATTTTCCATTCGCCTACTTCCAATTTATCAAACTTAAATGTTCTAATTGTCGCCCCATTAAAGAAAGATTCGCCTTCACCAGTAGTTATAGCGCTATCTTTGTTTGCATAGATTTTTCCTTTTGGAGATACCATTTGTACTTCTACATCAGAAGAAGCTGTTAGTACAGAAACTATTCCTTCAGCCTTTTTATCAACAGAAATACTTTGCTCTATCCACTGATTTTGTGGTAATTCCCCTCCTAAAATATTTTGATTTGAAGTTGTATTTAATTGTTCTAGATTTTCATTTGAACTAGTGCTGGATGCTACTAAATCTGGTAACCCCACATTTGTCGTACGTAAATATGGTTCAATTCGTGCAAAAACAGCTGATCCTTTTCTTATATTGTCATGATCAAATCTTGAATCTGTAAATAAATGTGTACCGTACGATAGCTTCGCACTCCATTCATTTACTAGTCCATCATTTGAACCGTACGATGATAAATATAACCCACCCATAGATAATGCAGAAAATGTTGGCCCCCAGCTAGTCCCAGTAGCCGTATAGTAACGGTTTAATTTAGCTGCTGGGTTGTTATCTATTGTTGAACGAAACTTTGCCATTTCACCTATTTGTAACGAATACGTACCATCATCTTTTTGACCTAATATAGAAGCAAGCCACCCTGCCCACCAACTATATGATAAATCTGCTAAATTTGAGCCGTGATGCGGTGTAGCAAGTGTAATAACATTTCCAACAAATCGATTCGCACCATATTCAACTAATGCGGCTTGTGTATCAATACCACCTTTACTATGTGCTACAATATTAACTTTTTTACCGAAATGATTATATATTTCTTCAAGTTTTTGTGCTAACAATTTTCCGTTATCCCACTGACTAGCCGAACCTTTCCCAGCAGCATCATATAATTGTATAAACACTGTTTGATAGCCTGCTTTCAAAGCATAATCATACATATCATTTATATCATGATATACTGTCTTTCCATACCAACTATCAGCATTACCATTTCTTCCTTGTACAAAGAGAATTGGTGGTTTATTCTCATCATAATTAGCAGGTGTTTGGCCTAAAAACCATTCTCCAGGTGTGAATACTTCTGTATCAGGAAACCCCTTTCCAAGCTCTTTTACAACTTCTGCCTGTACATTTGTGCTAATCGTTGGAGCCATGATAAAAAATACAATTAGTAAGGCCACAAATCTTCTCATCAGTCGCATATTACTCCCCCTATTTTTTTGAAAGAAGGTGTTCTTTATAATATTTTATATTTTCCCTTCCTTAATAATAGCTAATCTTTTATTTTAAAAAGATGTTAGCCCTATTTTTAGAAGGTTACTAGTTGTATACCCTCTTCCTTAACTCTCGTTATTCTCTTTGTTTCTACCTCTTCCTTTTGATAGAATACGACAAAAAAGTTTCTCAATAATTGTTAACTTCGTTACATCCAGATATTTTTTAAATCATTATTGTTTATATAAAGCATACAAATCTTGAAAAAATTTTAGTGAAAAAACACTTTATTACTAGTTAGTTATTTAAAAATATAATAAAGATATGTATTTTCTTTTCATTAAATACAAACTAATTTTAAAGGAGCTTATATTATAAGACTTTCCTACGATTAAAAATTAAACTGAAATTTCCGAATAGAAAATCACATTTCCAGAAACATATATTATGATAATTTTCGCGCACTTGAATTAACTTTTTAGAAGTACTAACCTATCGGTGAGCAGAAGAAAATTCTGTAAAAAGAAAGGAGAATGCTTTATGATGACCAATTTACAAAAGGAGTTTTTTAAACGATTAAAAATTCCTGCAAAAGTAATAACATTTGATGATTTAGATGAAATCTTATTAAAAATGGGAATGATTCTCCCCTATGAAAATCTTGATATTATGGCTGGTACTATTAAAAATATTTCAAAAGATAACTTAATAGAAAAGTTACTTATTCAAAAACGAGGTGGACTTTGTTATGAATTAAACTCCTTATTGTATTATTTTTTAATTGATTGTGGGTTTCAAGTATACAAAGTAGCCGGTACTGTTTATGATCTGTACGATAATAAATGGAAACCCGATGATGGTCATGTCATTATCATATTAAGTCATGAGGATAAAGATTATGTTGTGGATGCAGGTTTTGCATCTCATCTCCCTTTACATCCACTCCCTTTTAACGGAGATGTCATCTCCTCTCAAACAGGAGAATATCGAATTCGTAAGCGAAATACTCGAAAAGGTACGCATATTTTAGAAATGAGAAAAGGAGCTAACGGAGAATCTACAAGTTTCTTACAATCTGAACCTTCAAATGCATGGAAAATAGGCTATGCTTTCACTTTAGATCCAATAGATGAGAAAAAAGTGAATAACATTCAAAAAGTGATTGTAGAACATAAAGAATCTCCTTTTAATAAAGGAGCTATCACTTGTAAATTAACTACTTATGGTCACATATCATTAACAAATAAAAATTATACAGAAACCTTTAAAGGCACCAAAAATAAACGACCAATAGAATCTAAAGATTATGCTCGCATTCTTCGTGACTCTTTTGGAATAACGCAAGAGAAATATGTAGGAAAAACACTAGAAAGAGGCTAGTTGACTACAAGTATTTCATAATAAAGCAGATTCTATATTTAGAATCTGCTTTATTTTATATTTTGTTATAAATTAATTTAATTTTGTTGTTACCCTTTAATTTTCAATTATATACTCATCATCATATTTATCGTATTGTAGCCCTTCCCCTATCTTTGACTCCGTAACTTGATCTCTTAAAAACGGTGCAGCATCCATTTTGCTAGTTGCAATTTCAATTCCATATTTTTTCGTTAAATGAGCTAACTCTATTAAAAACCACTCTCTTCGCAATGTAACTGGAATATCCAATGTTTTTCTTTTCATATATAATAGCACCTCTTTTATTTTCATAACTTAAAAACATCACTGGATGCACTTATTAAAACTACCTTTCACCGCTAACATCCAATGAAACATTATAGTATATGCATGTCCATTTCAAACGTGCTATCACAAATATGATATTTAAGTTTACATAATTACATTATGTAATAGTAGAAAAGAAAGGCATGTCCCTTCCTCTTCTACTATAGAGATTTAAATTAAGAACATCTTGGTACACCTAAAGCTAAAAATAAACCTGCTACTCCCGCAGTAATCGGTACTTTTAACGTAATAACATCGTCTACCTTCGTTACTAAAAAGTAAGCATTACCTTCTTGTAATATACAAGTTACCAACAATTGAAATTCCATTCAAATCTCCTCCTTTCAATCGATATACTATAATTTATGAAATCTCTTTCAAAAAGTAATAGGAAATATATCTATTTTTCCTTATATACAAAATAAATGTTTATAGGTCTAGTAAAAATATTAATTTTCTAAATTTATATAATACGTGTAATATCCAATAAGTTCCTATATAATCAATAAAGAAAATCTTACAAATGGAGGTATGAAAATGGATGTTTTGAGTAATATTGGTGCAGCTTTATTTTTTATTGCTTTTATTCTTTTAATCTTATGTATCATTTCATTCTTTAAGAAAAATGGAAAAGCAAAACAATATGGTCGTCCTACCGTTATTCTTTTTATGATTTCAATTATATTAATAGTGACCGGTACAACAACATCTGAACATCCAGTCATCAAATTTTTTGCTATTTTAAGTTTCATTCTATTTATATTCTTCCTTGTACTTGCAATATTATCTGTTATTAAGAAGACAGGTGTAGCGAAAAAACAATTTATTATTACAGCCGTATTATTTGTCATTTTTGTTGCGCTATTAGGTATTTCAGCTCCTTCTTCTGAAAAAACGACAGCAACTAGTACAAAAGTTGCCTCTAACAATGAAGAACAAAAAAATAGCGAACAGAAAAAAGAACTAGAAAAGAAAGAGGCGGATGAAAAAACTCAAAAGCAAGAAGATGAGAAGCGTCTAGCCGAGGAACAAGCTCGTAAACAAGAAGATGAGAAACGTCTAGCCGAGGAACAAGCTCGTAAGCAAGAAGATGAAAAACGTCAGGCCGATGAACAAGCTCGTAAACAACAAGAA